>JAFADH010000313.1 GCA_023424995.1 Bacillota bacterium
GGCAGTGCCTCTATCAGCGTCTGGGCCTTCAATAATATCTGATCCATATGTTCCATTCGTCTTTCCTTTCTCTGTTACCGCTATCATATATGTCCCGATCAAAAGCTGCTTATCGTACTTCTTGCCACATTTCTTACCATATTTCTTGCTACATTTCTTGCCACATTTCTTACCATATTTCTTGCTACATTTCTTGCCATACTTCTTGCCATATTTCTTACTATATTTCTTGCCATATTTCTTACCGTATTTCTTACTATATTTCTTGCCATTCTTCTTGTCATATTTCTTACTATATTTCTTGCGGTATTTCTTACCGTATTTGTTGCCGTATTTATAACCTTCCTGTCTTCTTAACAATTCGCCCGTTCATTTCCGGTGATAATGCGGCCCTTTGGCTAAGAACGATAATCCGCATTGATCTTAATATAATCGTAGGTCAGGTCACAGCCCCAGGCAGTAGCGCCTGCAGTCCCTGCCTTCAGGTCTGCCGTAGCGGTTACTTCCTTGCCGGATAAAATCTTAGTGGCGGTCTCCTCGGAATAATCCGTCGCCATTCCGTTCTCCACAAGCTTTAATTTCCCGTCAGCGCTTTCAATGTACAGGTCAACCTGATCAGGGTCAAAGGTAACACCCGAATAACCCATAGCGCACAGGATGCGGCCCCAGTTGGCATCATTGCCGAACACGGCGGATTTCACCAAATTGGAAGTGATAATGGATTTGCTGAGTATCATCGCTTCTTCTTCGGAGCCTGCACCGGTTACCCGGGCGGTGAAGAGCTTGGTGCAGCCTTCACCGTCGGCCGCCATCTGCTTCGCCAGATCCGTGGTTACATAATTCAGTGCGGCACAGAAATTCTCGTAATCCGCATTCTTCTCCGTGATCGCCGTATTGCCTGCCAGACCGTTGGCAAGGATTAACAGGGAGTCATTGGTTGAGGTATCCCGGTCCACGGATATCATGTTGAAGGATTTCTTCACGTCGGCACTTAGGGCTTCCTGAAGCAGTTCCTTACTGATGGCTAGATCCGTAGTTACCACGCCCAGCATGGTAGCCATATTCGGGTGGATCATACCGGAGCCCTTTGCCATGCCGCCGACGGTGACCACCTTTCCCTCCGCTGTGAAGGTTACGGCGCTTTGCTTGGAATAGGTATCGGTGGTCATGATAGCTTCCGCTGCCAGATCACCTGCCTCCCTGTCACTCTTAAGCTCAGCAGCAAGAAGCTTCACACCTTCCCTGATAATATCAATCGGCATCTGCTTGCCGATTACGCCGGTGGAAGCCGTATATACCGCATCGACCGGGATATTCACCGCTTCAGCTACAGCCTTCGCCATCAATTCATTATTAATATCACCTTCCGCTCCGGTACAGGCATTGGCTACACCGCTGTTTAGTACCACTGCCTGGACATAAGGGCTTTCCTCGGTTATTTTTATGTCCCATTTTACCGGAGCTGCTTTTACTACATTCGTAGTAAAGGTTCCGGCTCCTGCTGCCGGTACGGTAGAGTATACCAGCGCCATGTCTTTTCTCTTCTTTTTAATTCCCGCATATATTCCTGCTGCCCGGAATCCCTTTGCTGCGGTAACTCCGCCTTCGATAATCTCCATTACTGCCTCCGTTCTGCCGTGTGACGGCAGCTTCCTTATCTTCTTAATTTAACAGCATCCGTTATCCTCTTCGATACTGAACGCATAAGTATTCAAACCCGAATGCCTGCTCCAGCCCATCCTGCTCCAGAATCGATTCCCTGATTCATTGTCTGAGAGGCAGAACAGGGCAAGCCTTGTTATATTCTCAGCCTTCATTGCCTCGATCATCTGTTCAATCAACTGTCTTCCGACGGATCTTCGCCTCACCTCTTCGCTTACACAGACATGATAGAGATACCCCCGTCTGCCGTCATGGCCGCCAAAGGCGGTGCCGACGATCTTCCCCTCCTCATCAGCGACAAAATTAGTCGTCGGATTTCTCTTAAGGAAGCGTTCGATCCCCTCTCTGGAGTCATCCATGCTTCGAAGTCCGACTCCGGGAGTATCCTTCCATAACTGATAAACCGAATCATAATCGTTCATGGTAAATCCACGTATCATGATATATCACCTCCGAACCGTATAGCAGATATCAGTTCTAAAAAAATATTTATAATTATACATCCGAGTTTAATTTTATGCAATACCTTATTTTAACTTTTTTAAATCAATACCTTTTCTAAGAAGGGAAGCATAAATTTCAGCTATGGGAAACCCTACGATATTATAATAATCCCCTTCGATCTCCTTGATAAATATGCCGAATTTCCCCTGGATTGCATAAGCTCCCGCTTTATCCATGGGTTCCCCTGTTGCGATATATTCCTTTATCTGATGGGAAGTCAAGGGCTGCACTGCTACTTTGGTCCGCACCGCGAAGGATACGGACTCAGCCTTACCTTCCCGGTTCCTTATAATAATGTTAACTCCGGTTATCACTTCATGGACATCACCGGAAAGCATGCTGAGCATCCGGAAGGCATCCTCCTCATCCTTAGGCTTGCCAAGCGCGTTATCCCGATAGAAAACCATAGTATCCGCACCGATGATAATTATCCCGTTACAATTCTCCGCTCTTTGCTTCAGACGCTGCAATACGGCGTCCGCCTTCAGTGCGGCCAGAGCCTGTACCATCGCTGCCGGCTCCTTTTCCTCGGCAACCTCCTCCACATCCGCAGTTACCACCCGATAGCGGATCTCCATGGTGTCCATTATTTCCTTGCGTCTCGGTGATCCTGATGCCAGTATAATATCATACATAGATATTTCCTCCCTCTCTTTGTCCTTTGTCTGATTTTTATTAATTGTGCTTTCTTTTCATTATAATAAATATTGACCGTAAGTAAATAGACATAACGTTCAGTTTCGTATAATCCGCATAGCTGCATAAAAGCAACTATAAATATGTAATTAATTCATTTTTACACTTGCATAATAATAAAATATGTTGTATATTTAGTCATAATAAATATATTCATTTATGCCGGTGCCTTAACAAGGCAGGCTCATGGTATATAAAGCTGCAATAATACAGGAGGTTTTTAATTATGAAAGAAAAGGTTATACTTGCTTATTCCGGCGGGCTTGATACTACTGCTATCATCCCCTGGTTAAAAGAAAATTATGATTATGAAGTGATCTGTGTATGTATCGATGTAGGCCAGGGCAATGAGCTGGACGGTCTGGAGGAGCGAGCCAGATTATCCGGAGCGACCAAATTATACATCGAAGATGTGGTGGATGAATTTGTGAATGATTATGTTATGCCCTGCGTGAAAGCCAACGCTGTGTACGAACACAAATACTTATTGGGAACCTCCATGGCACGTCCGGTGATCGC
This sequence comes from Bacillota bacterium, assembly GCA_023424995.1. Classification (GTDB taxonomy): domain Bacteria; phylum Bacillota; class Clostridia; order Lachnospirales; family Lachnospiraceae; genus Mobilitalea. The sequence goes on from JAFADH010000313.1 coordinate 3,382, forward strand.
TAAAAGACTGGTCGAGATCGCCAGACTGGAGGGTGCTACCGCCATCTGCCACGGTGCCACCGGCAAGGGAAATGACCAGGTCCGTTTTGAATTGACCATTAAGGCACTGGCTCCGGAGCTTAAGATCATCGCTCCCTGGAGAATCTGGACCATGGCTTCCCGTGAGGAAGAGATTGAATACTGCGCCAAGCATGGTATCCATCTTCCCTTCTCCGCGGACAACAGCTATTCCCGTGACCGCAACTTATGGCACATCAGCCATGAAGGCCTGGAGCTTGAGTCTCCTGCCAATGCACCTGATTATGACCATCTGTTAGTTCTTGGCGTATCTCCCGAGAAGGCGCCGGAGCAGGGAGATACCATCAGCCTGTCCTTCGAGAAGGGCATCCCCGTGGCACTGAACGGCAGGAAGCTGACTGTTACGGAGATTATAAAGGAATTGAATACGATCGGCGGCAAGCACGGCATCGGAATCGTTGATATTGTTGAAAACCGTGTTGTCGGAATGAAGTCCCGGGGCGTATATGAGACTCCGGGCGGAACCATCCTCATGGAAGCGCATATGCAGCTGGAGGAATTGATTCTTGACCGTGCTACCTTAACGGCCAAGAAGGAAGTGGGCAACCGCTTTGCAGATATCGTATATGAGGGTAAATGGTTCACTCCCTTAAGAGAGGCATATCAGGCCTTCGTGGATGTGACTCAGGAGTATGTAACCGGTGAAGTTAAGCTTAAGCTTTATAAAGGCAACATCATTAAGCAGGGTACTGCGTCTCCTTATTCTTTATATAACGAAAGCATCGCTTCCTTCACTACCGGCGATCTTTATAATCATCATGACGCGGAAGGCTTCATCAACCTCTTCGGTTTATCCTTAAAGGTACGTGCAATGAAGATGGCCGATCTAGATAACAAATAAAGCAATTTAACCGGGCAGGGGGGAATTTTCATTATTTATAAAAATTCCCCCCTGCCCGATTAAGCGAGAGATAACCCTTATATAGTTTCTTATATCACTTCATCCTGCAGCTTCGTAGATTTACTTCAAATTCGAAGGAAATACCCCTACTTGTATTTACTTTTCCAATTCGTTAATTGACGATTAACTTCATTTATCAATTCATCAATACCCGCATTCTTTAAGTCAGAAACAATTTTTCCCACGGTTGCTTCCCAATCCGGATTCAATCCGATAAGTAAACCGGTAGACTGGCCGCGTTCAGAATTTCCCGTAACAATATGTATTAACAAAGCGTTTTTTACGATCTCGTTAATCTTAAGTATTTTATCTTCCCAACCCTTTGAATAAAAGGTGAATCCTGTTAATGGAGTAGTAGCGGCCTTATTGATATGTTCCATATAAATTTGCTTTTTATCTAACGAGTCATTAAAGGACGGTGAACAAAAATAATATAGACCGGTATACCACGGTAATAAAAAGCTTAAGGAATGACCCGGTTTCGCAACAACCCTGCCCTCCGCTCTTTCAAAATCCACCCCTTCTTTGCCATAAACAAGTGCGTCTGCAAATTCCTGGTCTGTGACAGCCATAGCAAGCAACTTTACGGCTTCATCAGGATATAATGACGTGGAAGATATACACACAGCCGACGACATGGACTGTACAACAGGACTGGCTGTTTGATAAAGATCATAACCTTCATGCTCCGTAATATTATTAAAACTCTTGCCAAGGACCTGGAACGACTTTTCTTCAAATGGTGCGTTGATATCAGGATCTATAAAACCTTCATCAGCCAATTCATTTGCCTGACGTAAATAATTTATAAAATCCGCATCTTCAAATACATTAAAAGCGTCTCGATCAGAATCAACAGCGATAGCGGCGTCAATAAATGTATACCCCAAAAATTCTATACAAGAAGCAAAATCATCGCACAAGCTCAAAGGATATATATAACCATTATTTTTCATTTTAAGCAATGCAGGCTTCCAGATATCAAGATCATAGCCCGTATTAATTTGCGATATACTACTATCTGCAAAGCCTCGCTTAATAAAAATCCCTCCGGTAGCAGATATTCCGTTTCCCATCGCTAAAATACCGTTGATTTTTCCGTTAATGCGCAGAGAATTCCAATATGTATCATTGAATATTTTGTATATTGCCTGACCGTCTTCTGTATCAATAAAATTCTCAAAAGGTAAAATAAGATTGTTTTGATATGCTAACATGTGACTGTTTGTTATTCCATCAGGAAAACCGCGATTAATCATATCTCCGCTATAAAACAGATCAACCCTTCTGCCACTGTTTATATAATCAGTAAGTGCTTGATTATAATTATTAAGGTTGTCTAAAACTATAAATTTTAATGTAAAATCTATGTTCTTCGACGATAATAAGTCGTTTGCAGCATTTTCATAAATATCTTTGTTTATGTTTTGAAAGGCAAATTTGGGCATAATCCATGTTAAAATCTTCTCATCATTAATTGTATCTTCATTCTCCTTTGTATCTATAACATTATTGTCGTAATGAATCAATTTAACAATTACTACAACCAAAATCATAAGCATAGCTACCAACGATACAATAGCTATTACAAATCTCTTTTTATTTTGAATCATAATCATTCCTTCCTTCTTCTGCAGGTTGACAGGCATGGCAACACCCTCCGGCAGACTTCCGTAAAGCAAGTTACAGGGCATTGAAGAATAATGTAACGCATAATATTTACGCTAAGGATAAAATTAAGCTTTAAAAATCAAGTAACTTTACATTAAGTAACTATGTGACTCTATAAGAGAATATGTCAAGCAGTTCAAAAAGAAATATTAAGTCTTATGTAAATATTCGGAGGGCGCTATGGCACCCTCCGAATATATGGCGTATAATACTGCTCCCACTTAACTCTTCTATAATTCCACGCTCAAAACCAAATTACTTTCTTTTGCAATGATTCGGGTCAAATTCACTGATATTTATTTAAAAACTCTTCTACTCTTCTTTCATATTCCTCTTTATTCGTGCAATAGCTGGCCGCATGCTTTGCCTTCGCTACCAGGTATAATCCTTTGTTCTTTGGTTTTTCGGCATACATCTGCTTGGTCATGTCAGCGGGAACATAATTGTCCCTCTTTCCATGAATGAAAAGTACGGGTGTCTGAAGTCCCTTCACGACCTTAATCGGTGATACCTGATTATACCGGAAGCCTGCCCGCAGGTAAGTAAGCTGACTCTCTACCGGCAGCAGAAATCCCGGAAAATGATAATACATTTTTAATTGATGCCGTAATAACAGGGTCAGATCCGAATAAGGGCAGTCTGCGACGGCACATTTTATTCTCGGATCGATACCCAGATGCAGCAGAACCGTAGAAGCACCCATGGATTCCCCATGAGTTATAATACTGCAGTCAGAACCGTATCTATCGTAACACCAGTCCACTACCTTCTTCAGATCATATTTCTCATAATACCCCATGCTGATGAGCGCCTTCCCGCTCTGTCCATGGCTTCTGTGGTCATACATCAGTACGGAATACCCAAGCC
>JAFADH010000317.1 GCA_023424995.1 Bacillota bacterium
GTATTGCGGTTATCACCGCCACAACCATCAGCGGCGCTAGTGACAGTGTAACTATCTATGTGGTGAAAGAAAAATCACTTACTGTCACAAAATCAGATATTGCCGACGGAAAGATAATATTATCCGACCGCAGCCTTGGGAACCTGATTATTGATAATAGTGTGGGTAATGTTCCTATTACTCTGGATAATGTAACAGTAGGAGGAACACTGACCATGAAATCCGGCGCTGCTTATGCGGTCACTGCCAATGAGTGTACCATTAATAAGGTACAGGCGGTGGAGGCCTCTTCCATTCAAAGCTTTGCCCTGGGAGATGACACCGGAAGTGAGGAGGAGATTCCGTCTCTGATAGCGGGGACCGGCTCACTGATCGTGGCTATCGATTCGGAGTGCAATATCAGCGTGAAGCAGACCAGCGGTGCATCCATTCAAAGCTTCAGTGTAACCGCCAGATCCGACGGCTCCCTCCAAATAGTACTGGAGGGCTTCAGGGGTGACCTTGTCATAGATTCACAGACGAAGTCCGATATTACGATTGCAGCCACCGAATGTGAGATGAACTCCGCCCTTGTGAAGAATGCAACAGAAGGGCAATCCATCAGGCTTACGGATGCGAATGCGGGAACAAAGAGAGAATCCAGGATCCAATCGGTTAATGTGGCGGCCAATGCGGCGCTTACCGTGGATGTCAGGACGGAGGAAGTAAAGGTTGCCAGGGAAGTAAGGCAGGCGGAAGTTGTGATCCGGCAGCCGGTTACCAGGCTTACCAACGAAGGCAGCAGTACTTCTCTCACCATTAACAGTCAGGTAAGTGAGGTCACTTCGACGGGAGAAGAATCAAAAGTATCCATCGGTGATGCTGCAAAGGTGGAAAACCTGTCCGTAGCGGGTTCCAATACCAATATAGAGCTGAAATCAGGTGCTCAGGTGACAGCAGTTACTTCCACCGCCAATAATACTACGGTTAATGTTGCGGAGGGCTCTGTCATTAAGAAAGTAACCACCTATGGAAATAATTCTTCCGTGGAAGGCGGCGGCAAAGTACAGGAAGCTGTCGTAACAGGCAATGATTCCAAGGTCAATACGGAAGGCACGACAGTTAAAGTTGCTCAGGGCACCACCAATGTCACGGTAAATGGAACTGAGGTTAAGGAAGAGGAAAAGATTGCAATTGCTACACCGACCCCCACACCGACTCCCTCTCCCGCACCTACCGGAAGGATAACGCCTGCACCGGCTATAAGACCGACAACTGCACCCGGACCGTCTGTGACGCCGACTTCGGCACCAACCCCGACAGTCACTCCGGTACCGACCTATCCGCCGGTCATTGTCATCCCGCCCACCTCCGCGCCCATACCGACGGCGACCCCTATACCAACAATAATTCCCATACCGACGGCAACTCCGATACCGACAGCCACACCGACAACTGCCCCGACACCGACAGCTACACCAATACCGACAGCTACCCCGGCGCCGACGGCAACTCCGACACCGACGTCTGCCCCGGCACCAGACGAGGCACAGAAGCTGACGGCATATAATATTGTTCTTTCGGATATTGAGACAGCGGTGAGAGAATATATGGAGGGCGGCACATCGGTTCACCTGGATGCGGTGAAGGATGCATGGGCTGCTTTGTTTGACCGGCTGAATGAATTCGATGAGCTGGCAGAAGAATACATAACAGTAGCCGTACTGGAAGAATATCTGTATAACTATGCTGAGTATGCCTTAATAATATTGGATAACGGTTCTTCCTATGCTACCGAAATAAAACCGTATTATGACAGCAGGCATGCCGGTGAGGAAACCTATGAGCTGGCACTTGCCGCTGCCAATGATTTTATAAAAATGATCAATCGTGTCAATACAGATACTCCGGTACTCTCCGGATATGTACTGACTGTCTTTGGCAGCCTGGAGGGGGATGGCGGTGATTTCCACACAGCCATGGCAGCGATGCTGGATGAGCCGGGTACCAGTTATCCGGAGTTTACTCCCGGACTGGGAGAATACTTCCGGGGCAGGATGCTGCAGCGTGTCCTGGAGGATGATTATGTGAAAGCATTGCTAGACGCCGTCCAGCTGACCCTGGTGCAGGGGATCAATTGCTTTAACAGTTTATACAGTTGGTTTGACGAAGAGTATATCATTCGGTTTTCGGCTTCAGAATACGAGACATTACTTGAGTCCGTTATCGCTGCATTGCCTCCCGTAACAATCCATGAATATACGGATGATGAAGGAAATCTTCGTTATGAATATGCGGAATATGATGCTGCTGCGGACTTTTCAGGTCTTCGTGAGGTGCTGCAGGAGGTGTTCGATCAGATCAATACCTCGAATATTATCGGAACTGATATGGCGGATTATCAGGTAAAGACGGAATGTATCAACAGTATTGTTGATAATCTGGTATGGCAGAGCACTTATTATGAGACTAACGGGGACGGCTTCTTTGAGGCGCTTAATTACTATATCAGGAATAAAGAAGTATTGACCGGTTACGGAAAAAATAAGGCGATTATTGACAGTATAAACTCTGTCGTATGGGGAGTTTACAATACCCAGAACTGGAGCGGCTGGTATCTGGAACGGTATCGGAATACGGTCGGTGAAGTACTTGAAGCGGCTGACCGGAATGATCCGGAAGCTGTTTATCAGGCAGTAATTGCATTATATGGACTTAAGTTGACAGAGGCTGAGGGAGGCAATCAGGAATGGCTGGAATATGACCGGCCGGTGAATGAGGACGGAACGCCTGCAATTGATAAGGAGTACTTTACGGACATGGTACAGAACGCTGTAAACAGGGAGGATTCCCGTCTGCATGCTTATATGCTGACAGGAGATTATCCCACTGCTTACCGGCTGGACCATGCCATCTATGAACTGAAGGATCTGGTATCGGAGAGCCGGAATGAGTATCTGGACAAATTCAATAACGTGTATCAGCCTTTCATTGATCAGGTATTGGAGGCATTGCCGGAGAGGACGGCTCACTATTGGACCGATGATGACGGAGCGGAGCATTTTGATTGGGTGGAATATGATACGGCAGCAGATTATTCCGCTCTCTTGCAGATACTTCGCAATATATTCGACCGGATCGATGAGACGGACATTATAGGAACGGATCTGGGAGGTGAGGAGCTTCAAGAAGATTATCTGGACAGTATTGTTCAAAACCTGGTCTGGAAAGCATCCTGTGATGAAATCTATGAGGACGGATGGAGAGAACCGTTAAACTATTACTTATCACACATTGATGAATTGGAAGGAGCTGACAGGATCAATACAATTATGGAGGGCATGCACAGTATCCTGTGGGGCGTATATGATACGCAGAACTGGGGCGGCCGCTTCCTGGACAGATACCGGCCCGCAGCCGATGCGGTAATATCGGCAGCCGGAAATGATCCGGAAGCATTGTATTTATCAATTGCAGAGCTGTATCGGTTGAAACTCACTGAAGACGATGAAAATGTTGTGAATGAATGGTTGCAATACGCCCAACCCATTAACGGGGATATGACAGCGGCAATTGATAAGGAGTATTTTGCCGGTGCTGTGCAGAACGCATTGGAAGATGTAAATTCCCGGTTATATGCTTATATTCAAAAGCCCGGCACCTTCCGGCTGGATCAGGCAATCTATGAGCTGAAGGATCTGGTTGAGGAGAGTCAGGCAGGGCGGATAAGCCAATACAGGGATCAGCTTGAGATTATGCGGGCTTTGACTGAAGCCGTCATGAATAAAGATGCGGGACAAAATTATGATGCTTTAAGCAGAATCTATAATTATGCCGGCAGCTTTCCGGACATCAATGAGAACAATCTTCTGGCACCCCTGTATGCAGAGCCTTATCTGGAAGAAATAAGCCTGTGGCTGTACGATGAGAATTCGAGTCTGTATAATTTCTACCGGATGTACTTAAACGGACAGATGTCGGATGTGACCTGGGCTAATGCGTATGCTGTTAATGATGCATTCTGGAATGCCCAGGCTGTACTGTCGGATGGCATGACGGATCTCCTCGAGACCAGATATGAAGAGGTAATAAAGAACTATGCACGCTGGGATGCCGTTATGAATGCGGTAAATGACCAGGAAGAACTTCTCGGTGCAGTGAATGATTTAATTGCCGGCAGCGATCTGTCCTTATACGGACTTAGTGAGTTTACCCTGTCCGGGAAATATATCCCGCTGGCACAGGAGGATATCCTGGGACGCCTGGGCGGAGGAGAATATTTTGAGGATGGACATAGAAATTGGGTATATTTCTACAATATCCACAGGGATGATCCCCAGGTATCGGATTCTTTAAAGAATGTTGCCGTTTATCATTGTATCAATGAATACCTGCATGTGATTTATGATATTCAGGACTGGAACGAGTATTATCTTGGCAGATATGCAGAATTGGCCGATAATGTCATAAGTTCGGTGATGGCGGATGATGCGGAGGAGATGTATCAGGCGTTAATTGAATTGTATGATGCAAAGAGGAACGATCCGGATATCAATGTGGCAAGTGACTGGCAGGCAAAACCGGGACCGACAGATGAGTCCGGCAGCAGCCTCATTGACAAGACCTTCTGCCTTATTGCTATCAGAGAAATCATACAATCAGACCAGGGCAGCGGACTGGCAGATTATATGGCTTTAGGAGACGGTGCATACGGCGGGCATCTGGACAGGGCGATTCATGAGATATCTGATACCGTTAATAACAGCCGGTTAAGTGAAGTCGGTTTTATAGGTTATCTATATAATGCGTTATACGCAACCCAGGATGGGGCGGCAATTGCCGTAACCGGGTCCGCCATCACCGTCAGCAGCTCTAATCTTCAGGCTTTAATTAATAATATAATTGACCGTCAGGTTATGTTCGATAATTACAGCAGTGAACAATTAGCCGATCTGTTTTATGAGGAGAGTCTGTTTACGGAATATGTGGCTTATATGGCAGGCTTTATCAGTGAATCACAGTTAGTATACGAGGAAGGAGCCGATCCGTATTATCGCGGACTTTATCTTTACACTTATGGAGCAGGCAGCTATGATTATACCGAGATCGTGTATAGGGCAGCAGCGGAGATAATGTGGAGCATTATGGAGGTTAACCGTGAATTTGCGTCCTTTCAGCAACTGGGTGCGTAATATGT
>JAFADH010000335.1 GCA_023424995.1 Bacillota bacterium
ATATGGAAATATGGAAATATGGAAATATGGAAATATGGAAATATGGAATTATGGAAATATGGAAATATGGAAATATGGAAATATGGAAATATGGAAATATAGAAATATGGAAATATGGAAATATGGAAATATGGAAATATGGAAATATGGAAATATGGAATATATGGAATATATGAGTATATGACTAATCATCCATGAGATGGTTAAGGATGATGCCGGACATGGTAAGGCCTTCAAGAGTCTGTTAGACAGATATTTTATATAGGACCTGTTTATTAAATTGCTTATCCCTAAAGCATATATTACCTCCTCAGTATATATGCTTCCCCCTTATATATTGTTCCCAGCACGTAAGATATGCCCCGTTCCCACGGGGCATATCTTACGTTGTCCTATATGTTTATTTCAATATTATGCAAATCAATATAAGGGATACCTGCAGAACATCATTATTTCATTTTTGTATGATACGAACGTATCTGCAGATATTCCATATCATCTTAGTCTCTGCTTCATGTTTATGAAGGATCGGCTGTGCTGCGGATGAAGTAATATTTATTAGAATAATTCATAGAATACGGGTTATAACAAATTTTTTGAAATATGCAGCAACAAGAAGCTAAGAAATATTGACATAATATCCAGGAATGTGCTAAAATCAAACAATAATTTGATTATGCAATTAAGCCAAGGGAGGTGTTGAAAGACACTTCCCTGCTTTTTTATACAATAAGAGGAGGTATCTTAGGGTGAAGAGAAAACGCATGATAAAATCATTGGGGAATATTCTTAAGCGTAAAAAAATCGATAGTTTTAAACCTGGAAGTATAAGCAGGAATGAGAGACTTTCGTTAAAATTAAGGCTTAGCCTTTCTCATATCCTGATCACTGCGATACCGGTCTTATTAACTGTAATCATCGCTACGTCACAGGCTTCCTCTTCCTTATTGAATAAAGTAAATGACTCTAATCTTGCCTATACTACTCAGGCAACACAGATGATTGATAATAATATAAGCAATATCGAGAATATGGTCACTACGATCGTATACAATTCGAATCTGAATACGACAGTGGGCAAGAATCCTTCGGATTATGAAGGCCCTTATGAGATGATGATAGAGCGGAAGGATAACTTTGACAGCGTGATTTTGGCTCTGCAATCCTCCAACAAGAATATCAAGAAGATATTTCTGGTGAAGGAAAATGAAATCATAGGCGCTGTTCCGAATGAGACCCAGCTGGCATTTGTCAATGAATGTGTAGCGAGCTATAACACAGGTGATATTCAGGAGGACAAGCCTAAGATCTGGTACTACGATGATGCTTATATCTATGTCCTGAAGAATATCAACAGTTTTCAAAACGGCAGGTATATCGGAGTCCTGGTAATGCAGATTGATAAGCAGATGTTCCTGGATAATCTGAAGAATACCTTCGGCGGCCAGGCTAAGGTTGCATTACTGGATCCCGTTGGACAGATTATCCTGACACCTGAGGACCAGGAGGCTATGGGGGAGTTAAAGTATTTTAATACGCTCAGGGAGAAGCTGGTGCAAAGTAAAGAAAAAGGAGAAGCAACAACCGGAATCTATACAACCAGAGAAGGCTTTACCCGGGAAACCTCCATCATGTACGGCAACTGTTTAAATCAATGGATCTTTGTCATGCAGATACCGGTCAGCGAGATATTAGAGGATATTCAGAGACTACGGGTGATTTCTTTCCTGTTTGCCGCCATAACCGTAGCGGCTGCAGCTCTTATCGGAATCTGGCTGGCTATGTCCATCGCAAGGCCTATCGATTATATCCGTAAGAAGCTTAAGCTGGTAGAACAGGGTAATCTGACCGTCTCGTCCGATATCGGCGGGAAATATGAGATCGGCCAGCTGTCACAAAGCTTTAACCATATGACGGCCAATATGAGGGAACTGCTGCAGAAGGTTGACAGTGCGGCGGAAACGGTATCCTCCAATTCCCATGAGCTGCAGCAGATTGCAGAGAATTCTGCGGATGCATCTTCCGAAATCGTACGGGCGGTTGAGTCCATCACCATAGGAGCGGAGGAACAGGCCAAGGAATCCGAAGAAGCGGCAACAGTCGTAAGGGAGCTGGTGGAGCTGGTGCACTCGGCAGAGACTCATTTCACAGAGGTTGTAAAAGCCACCGACAGCACCAGGCAGGCAAGCAGTAAAGCAACCCGGACCATGGAGCATCTGACCGAAGCCACGAATGCGGCGGACGAACTGTCACAGGGTATCCGGCTGAGCATAAAGACCCTGGGCGAGAGAATTAATGAGATATCGGGTATTATCCGAATGATCAATGACATAAGCGGGCAGACGAATCTACTGGCCCTTAATGCAGCCATAGAAGCGGCACGTGTGGGTGAAGCAGGTAAGGGCTTCGCAGTGGTTGCCGGTGAGGTCAATAAGCTTGCGGACCAATCAGCAGCTTCGGTTAAGAGCATAACCTCCATTATTAAGAATATTGTATCTGAGATGAAGCAGACAGAGACGATGATTGAGGAAGGTTCCTCTATCTATGTACAGCAGGGCGGAGCTGTGACCGATACCCAGGTCATATTCAGGGAAGTTGCCAATAATATGGATACTATATCGAAAAAGGTAGACTCCGTATATGAAATCATGGAGAAGATCGATCAGGTGAAGGATAAGGCGGCAGATGCCATTACCGGAATTGCGGCGATAGCGCAGGAAGCTGCGGCGGCTACCGAAGAGGTTCTGGCAAGAGGTGAGGAACAGACTTCCACGGCAGAACAATTGAAGGGTATGTCTGTGGAGATGAAAGAGGTTATCAGCCTTATGCGAGAACAGATGGGGATGTTTACAATAGCAGATGCGGTATGATTTAAGTGATTAAGAAGGGACGGTTCCGGGGAGGGGAAGTGCCCGGCGGAACCTGATATTGGCTTGCTATACTTAAAAGCGTAATGGCATATGCCCTTTGTAAGACAAATTTAGTGACAGTACATCAGTTTATGTGATAGTATGTAACTGGTAGATAAATCTAAATTTCAGGAGGAACTTAATATGTCTAATCCTACAATTAATTTTGCATCAGTTACACTGGACTGTCCGAATCAAGAGGAGTTGGCAGATTTCTATACCGCATTATTGGGTTGGAACAAACAGCGGTTCGATGAAGAATGGCTTGGTGTTATTTCTCCGGATGAACACATATGCTTACTGTTTCAAGAGATAGAAGACTATATTCCCCCGGTTTGGCCAAATGAAAAAGGGAAACAGCAGCAAATGACACACTTGGACTTCACCTCGGCACCGAATGAAAAAGAGGCTGTTATAAGTCATGCACTGACTTGTGGTGCTGCTTTAGCTTCCGTACAGTATTCCGAAAATTATACGATTTTTATTGACCCGGTGGGACATCCTTTTTGCATTAGCTTTTTTGGTTAATATGCCGTGTGTAAAAAGGAGCTTTGCCCCTCTTAATTTTCCCATAGGAAAAGGTGATATACAGCCCTTGCACGGGGTGTATATCACCTTTTCTTGTACCAGCCCTTCGGGCCGTATTGTTACAGGCGGGATAAGCGTGAGCTGCAGAGCGGTATCGTCAGCTATGTGAGCCTCCGGATGCCGTATCTGCTTTTGTTCCTTTACGCCTAAAAATTTATCTGATTAACTGCTCTCTCCACATAGGTCGTATGCAGCACCTCATGTGCTTTGTGGCTGCCCGGTTTCTTAAGGTACTCGTTATAGAGAATCTGTATGGATTCATTCTCGTGGGATTTTCTGACCGCACTCTTTGCATCCTGATCATATAATGCTTTGGCACGAAGAGCCCTGATATCGTTAAAGTTTCTCACTACAGCGGGCTGATGGGGCTGGCCGCCGCCGTTGACACAGCCGCCGGGGCATCCCATGATCTCGATGAAGTGATAATTTGCAGTACCTTCCTTCACGGCATCAAGGAGCTTTCTTGCATTGGCAAGACCGGAAGCAACGGCTACATTCACTTCAAGGCCGGCAACCTGATAGGTGGCCTCTTTAATACCCTTGGTGCCTCTGACTTCCTTGAAATCAAGGTTAGCCAGCTCTTCCCCGGTTAAGGTCTCAACTGCTGTTCTTAAGGCTGCTTCCATAACGCCGCCGGTTGCACCGAAGATCACTGCGGCACCGGAGGACCTGCCAAGCGGGTCGTCGAACTGCTCCTCCGGCAGGGATAAGAAATTAATTCCTACGCGTTCGATCATCCTTGCAAGCTCTCTGGTAGTTATGGAGATATCCACATCCGGTACTCCGGCGGCACTCTGATCCGGACGGTTGATCTCGAATTTCTTAGCGGTGCAGGGCATTACGCTGACCATTATGATATCCTTGGGATCAATTCCGTTCTTCTCCGCAAAGTAGGTCTTTGTTATGGCGCCGAACATCTGCTGAGGTGATTTGCAGCTGGACAGGTTCTCCAGCATATCGGGATAATAATGCTCGCAGTATTTGATCCATCCGGGGGAACAGGAGGTGATCAGCGGTAATTTGCCCCCGTTGGAGATGCGGTCAATAAGCTCATGGGCTTCCTCCATGATGGTTAAATCGGCCGCAAAGTTTGTATCGAATATCTTATCAAAGCCCAGGCGGCGAAGTGCGGCTACCATCTGCCCTTCCACATTGGTTCCGATGGGCAGGCCGAAAGCTTCCCCAAGAGCGGCCCGTACTGCGGGAGCGGATTGGACGATGACATATTTTGAGGGATCTGCAAGAGCTGCGAATACCTCATCCGTATAATCCTTTTCAAATAAAGCGCCGGTCGGACAGACAGCGATACACTGACCGCAGGATACACAGCTGGTTTCCCCCAGGCCCATATCAAAGGCACAGGAGATGTTGGTATCAAAGCCGCGTTCATTGGCTCCGATGACGCCGATTCCCTGAACCTTGTCACATGCGGCGGAGCAGCGTCTGCAGAGGATGCATTTGTTATTGTCACGTACCATATGGGCTGAAGTGTTATCCAGTGCATAGTGGGTCCGAGAGCCGTCATACAGGTGTTCATCCTTGACATTAAGGTCATTGCAGAGCTTCTGCAGCTCACAATTGCCGCTGCGTACACAGGACAGGCATTTTCTGTCGTGGTCGGACAGGATGAGCTCCAGGGTCTTCTTACGGGAAGCAAGTACCTTGGGTGAATTGGTGATGATCTCCATGCCTTCCGCAACAGGGTACATACAGGAAGCCACCAAGCTTCTGGCACCCTTAACTTCTACGACACAGATGCGGCAGGCACCGATTTCATTGATATCCTTTAAGTAACACAGGGTAGGGATATCAATGCAGGCAAGCTTTGCTGCTTCTAGTATGGTGGCATTCTTAGGCACTTGAAGCGGCATACCATTTATTTTAATATTAACAGTTTCCATCTTAACCTCCGTTTTCTTAAATGTACTGAAAGACTAAATCGTTATGCGCAGTGTATTTTCTCGTTATATCTATGCTGAAGCATTACTTCTTGGAGATGGCACCGAACTTGCATTTTTCCATGCAGGCACCGCACTTAATACATTTACTCTGGTCGATCAGATGCACTTCCTTCACCTTGCCTGCAATAGCACCGTTCGGACATACCCTTGCGCAGAGCGTACAGCCCTTACATTTCCCGGCATCGATTATGTAGGAGAGAAGCGCCTTACATACGCCGGCGGGACATTTACGGTCTACAACATGGGATACGTATTCGTCTTTAAAATATCGCAGGGTGGATAATACCGGATTTGGAGCGGTCTGGCCCAGTCCGCAGAGCGCATTGTCCTTGATATAATAGCAGAGATCCTCTAATTTATCCAGATCCTCCATGGTTCCCTGGCCATTGGTGATCTTATCAAGGATCTCATGAAGACGCTTGGTGCCGATACGGCAGGGAGTACATTTGCCGCAGGACTCATCTACGGTGAATTCCAGGAAGAACTTTGCGATGTCCACCATACAGTTGTCTTCATCCATAACGATTAATCCGCCGGAGCCCATCATGGAGCCGATGCTGATTAAGTTATCGTAATCAATGGGAATATCAAAATGGGAGGTGGGAATGCAGCCGCCGGAAGGACCGCCGGTCTGAGCTGCCTTGAACTTCTTGCCGTTGGGGATACCGCCGCCGATTTCCTCAACCACTTCGCGGAGCGGCGTTCCCATGGGGATCTCAACAAGACCGGTATTATTAATCTTGCCGCCCAGGGCGAATACCTTGGTTCCCTTGGATTTCTCAGTGCCCATGGAAGCGAACCATTCTGCGCCGTTCAGGATAATCTGCGGAATATTAGCATAAGTCTCAACGTTATTTAAGATGGTAGGCTTCTGGAATAACCCCTTTTGTGCAGGGAACGGAGGACGGGGACGGGGTTCACCGCGGTTGCCCTCGATGGAGGTCATAAGAGCTGTCTCCTCACCGCATACGAAAGCTCCTGCACCAAGCCTTAATTCTATATCAAAATTAAAATCGCTGCCGAATATATTCTTGCCCAGCAGACCATATTCTCTGGCCTGGTCGATGGCGATTTCCAACCGGTCTACAGCGATTGGGTATTCTGCACGTACATAGATATAACCCTGGGTCGCACCGATGGCATATCCTGCGATAGCCATAGCCTCCAGTACCACATGAGGGTCGCCCTCTAATACGGAACGGTCCATGAAAGCACCTGGGTCACCTTCATCCGCATTGCAACAGACATATTTCTGGTCGGCGTCATTGCCTTTGGCAAGCTTCCACTTAAGACCGGTGGGGAAACCGCCGCCGCCTCGGCCTCTTAAGCCGCTGTCCAGGATGGTTTGGATTACCTGGTCCGGTGTATATTCTGTCAGAACCCTGCCAAGTGCCTCATATCCGCCGGTTCCGATATATTCATCAATTTCCTCCGGATTAATTACGCCGCAATTACGGAGGGCGATTCTATGCTGTTTTTTATAGAAGTTGGTTTCATTCAGGGATTTAAGCCCCTCTTCGGTAACCATTTCCTTATATACAAGACGGGTTACGATACGTCCCTTCAGCAGATGCTCGGATACGATCTCCGGAACATCCTCCTCCGTTACCATGGCATAGAAGGTTGCTTCCGGATAAATAATCATAATGGGTCCTAAGGCGCATAGGCCATGACAGCCGGTCTGTACTACGGCTACCTCTCCCGCGAGTTCATTCTTCTTAAGCTCTGCCCGCAGGGATTCGATTATCCGGGCACTTCCAGAAGAAGTACATCCGGTACCACCGCAGACTAATACATGTGAACGATACATTGTGTGTCCTCCTTCCGGTTAACCGAGCACTTCGGCAATTGTATATTTTGATACGACATGACCGCGGATCAGGTGCTGGGCTACAATTTCCTCAGCCTTCTCAGGGGTCATCTTCACATAGGTTACTTTATCTTTACCGGGCTCAAGTATTTCTACGATGGGCTCGTACTGGCATAAGCCGATACAACCGGTCTGGGTCACTGTAACATTGGTTAGCCCGTTGGCCTGAACAGCATCAGAAAGTGCGGTAAGAACCGGTCTTGCACCGCTGGCGATACCGCAGGTAGCCATACCGACGATAACACGGGTCTGATCGCTTGTTTCACTGCGGATACCGATCTGACCTTGCATCCTTTCTCTGATTGCCTTAAGCTCTTCAAGAGATTTCATGCTAATCCTCCTTTAAATAATAAGTCTTACGATGTTTTCATAGGGAGAAAATTCGCCGGGTACCTATACCCGGTATCCTCCGTCTGTTTCGTTCTGATTCTCTTCTAAATATTCTTTAATATAGGTTGATACCTGGATGGAATTCAATGGTATATCGTCAAGAATTTCACGAAAAAGCCTGGTATCAAGAGAGAAATTCTTCCCATCAAATATATATGTGTAGATAAAATCAATATCCGGATTTAAGGTAATCAGGGTATGGATAGTGCTATTGATATCTCCCAGAGGCATCCGGTCGATATGGGATAATACAAAAGTCGCGGTTACGGAAGTTCCCATACCGGGAGCCGACTTGAGGTCGAAGCTTCCTCCGGTACTTAATGCAGCCATCTTAAAAAAAGGTATTCCAAGGCCTATCTTACGGGTGCTTCGTGTCGTATAGAACGGATCCTCCACCTTGTGAAGCCGCTCCTCATTGATACCGCATCCATTATCGGCAATTATTATCTTAAGCAATCCCAGGTCTCTCTGTATCTGAACGGTTATATCGATCAAGCTGGCACCGGCCGAGATTGAATTATTCGAAATATCTAATACATGAAGAGATAATTCTGTTAACATCCTGATTAATATTTGGCTAAGATGCCGTCCAGGGAATCCAGTGTCAGTTTGCCATACACATCGTCATTGATTGTCATGACCGGTGCAAGCCCGCAGGCTCCGATACAGCGGCAGGATTCCAATGAGAACTTGCCGTCTGCCGTACAGCCCCCGTCAGCAATACCAAGCATCTCCTTCAGCTTGTCGAATATATCGCCGGAACCCTTAACATAGCATGCGGTGCCCAGACAGACGGATACATTGTACTTGCCCTTCGGGTTAAGTGAAAACTGTGAATAAAATGTAACAATGCCATAAATTTTCTCCAAGGGTACATTCATTTCATCCGAAATGATGGTCTGCACCTCGATTGGAAGATAGCCATAGATTTCCTGTGCCTTTTGCAGTATAGGCATCAGTGCACCCTTATCATCCTTGTGGTCTGCGATTACCTTAAGAAGCGCAGCTTCCTGTTCCCGGGTTCCTGCAAAGGGTACGGTACTGTTTTTTGTTCCCATCGAACATCCTCCTCGATAAAAATGGTATAACTTACTACGATTTTATTGTATCATAACTATGTTAAAAAATCTACAAAAAATATTTGCATTGTCATAATTTTAACATATAATCTATATTAGAACCATGTATATATTGATTAACTGCTTGTTGTTTCCATTGGTTTCGGTTATAATTAGGTTAAAATTTGATTGTATTTGACACAATCACTAACTTATTTGACAGGTAAATCAGGAAGGCATAACAATGGAAGATAAGAACAGGCAATATGAACAACTTTTACTATCGGCACCGGGGGGAGCAGCTAAGATTGCATTCGACGATATGCTGACAGTTCTCAGTGCTACGGATAATTTCTTCTCCATGATTAAGAATGTATCCGATAAATCCGGTATAAAATTACCGGTATCCCTGCTTCGCATGGTATACTCCAACGACATCATCAATCTGACACAGCAGATTGCCGCACAAAAGCTTAGAAAGGATAATGTTCTGACCCTGAACTTTCGTACGCTTCAGAATGACGGCAGTTTTAAATGGCTGATGATATCCGGAAACAAGACGGATGAGACACATTCCTCCGGGACAAAGACTGTTCCGGTATATTCCTGTACCATTGCAGATATTACAAGTATTATGATCAATTATAAAAAGCTTGAGCAGATGGCGGATTACCACCGGATAATCGATGAATTATCCAGAGAACTATTCTTCGAATATGAGATCGCAACCGATACGATCACCTTTACAGAGACCTTCCGCGAGGTGTTCGGCAAGGATAATGTCATTTCGGGTTTTCGCAAGAAGCTGGATAAGACGAAGCTGATTTACAGTGAAGAGCTGCCCGCTGTCATTGCCATCTACAACGCTGTGATGAGCGGACGAAAGCAGGTACGGTTTGAATTGCGGCTCATACCCAAGGACGGAACACCCTGCTGGTATAATTGCTATGCCTCTATCATATTCGATGAAAATAAAAATCCCTATAAGGTTGTGGGCAAGCTTTCTGCAAGGAGCCTTATGACTAAGGAAGAGGAAGCCAAAATCTATAAACCGCAGCTGGATGCCGCTACCGGTGTCTGTACGAAGGAATCGGCGGAGCTTATGATCACAGAGGCTGCCGCGAAGCAGCCGGAAGAAGAGTTATCTGCGCTGCTGGTGCTTGATATCCGCAATTATAAGAATATTAACGATATTAAAAAAGCCGTAAACGGTGAGAATATTATAACCTCTATCGGAGCCGTAATTAAGAAGAATGTAAGAACCAGCGATATTATCGGAAGAATGGCCATGGGTGAATTTGTGATCTATGTCAGGAATGTCCCCTCCGACCGGGCGGTATATGAGATTGCAGAACGGTTATGCAGTGAGATTGAAGCGGTACACTCTTATGAGCACACGAAGAACTGCCTCTCTTCCAGCATTGGCGTGGCATTCCACCGGGGTGCGGCCGAATACCAGACCTTAAGTGCCAATGCGAATACGGCGATGGTTCTGGCGAAGAAGGTACCGGTCAGCTCCTTCGAGGTATTCAGCGGAGTAATCGGATAAGGGTATAATAAAATCAAGGTAACGGAAGAATGGAGATCAGCATGACGATTGAGGAGATCAGATTGATTTTAAAAGCGAAATACGTAGTCGGTGAAGAATGGAAAGACAGAGAGGTCCATACTGCCTGCGGTTCCGACATGATGAGCGATGTATTAGCCTTCATGAAGGACCAATCCGTACTTCTCACCGGTCTGTGCAATCTTCAGGTCATCCGTACCTGTGAGATGATGGATATTATCTGTGTTGTTTTAGTCAGAGGTAAATTACCGGACGAAGCCATGGTTAAGATGGCCTGGGAAAAAGGTATCACAATCCTGTCTACGGGACACAGGATGTTCTCTGCCTGCGGATTGCTGTATGAGAAAGGTTTACGGGGAGGTCCGGATTATTGATGAATAATGATACGATCGTGATGTCCTATGATGTTCCGGCTGATGACTTTACCAGGGCGGGAGAAGCCTCCAGCAATGTAAAGAGTAAATTAAAGATGATGGGTGTTAATCCTGAGATCGTCCGTAAGGTAGCCATCGCCATGTATGAGGGTGAGATCAATATGGTGATCCATGCGTTCGGCGGCAAAATCGATGTGATTGTAACCACCGAAGAGATTATGATGATACTTAAGGATCAGGGACCCGGGATTGAGGATATTGAATTGGCCATGCAGGAGGGCTATTCTACTGCGCCGGATAATATCCGTTCCCTGGGCTTCGGAGCAGGGATGGGATTACCGAACATGAAAAAATACAGCGACGAAATGAAGATTGAAACCGTCCTTGGAGAGGGAACCACGGTTACCATGAAAGTCTATATTCACGATAAGCAGATTGATCCATAAAAAGGATTTGCCTGGTTTACTCAAATATTCGCCATTTCTTTCATGGATAAGTGTAACAGTGAACACGTAACCTTTGGCTGGTCATAGGCTTGCTTGTGAGTTCTTAATCTGTGTATATATGACAAACAGCCGGGTTTGGATAACATGGGGGGTATTATGGGGAAGTTTTTTACATCTGTAAGATTAAAGGAAGAACTGTGCATGGGATGCATCAACTGCATCAAACGCTGTCCGACCCAGGCGATCCGTGTACATAACGGCAAAGCAGTAATTACGAAGGAATTCTGTATCGATTGCGGTGAGTGCATCCGCCTCTGTCCGCACCATGCCAAGGAAGCCACCTATGATTCTCCTGATATTATAAATAGCTTCGAGTATAAGGTGGCATTGCCGGCGCCCTCCCTCTATGGCCAGTTTAACCACCTGGAGGACGTGAATATTATACTGACGGCGCTAAAGAAGATGGGCTTTGATGATGTATATGAGGTCAGTGGAGCAGCGGAGCTTGTCTCCGAGGTCTCAAGAAAATATGTAATTGAACATAAGGACCACTGGCCCTTGATCAGTACGGCCTGTCCCTCTGTCGTGCGCCTGATCCAGGTGCGTTTTCCTAATCTGATAGAGCACCTGCTGCCCATCTGTGCCCCGGTTGATCTGGCTGCTGCCATAGCAAAAGAAAAGGCTATGAAGAAGACCGGACTCCCCAGGGAGAAGATAGGGATTATCTTTATCTCGCCCTGTCCGGCGAAGGTTACGGCGGTTAAGGTCCCCATCGGTATCGACCATAGTGAGATCGACGGTGTCCTTGCCATGAAGGAAGTATACCCGATCCTCCTTCCTCTGATGAAGCAATCCGTGGATGATGTGGAGGAGCTGGGGATCTCAGGCCGCATCGGCATCGGCTGGGGAAGCACCGGCGGAGAGGCAGGAAGCCTGCTGTCGGATAATTATCTGGCAGCGGATGGAATTGAGAATGTAATCAGGATATTGGAGGACTTGGAGGACGATAAGTTTGACCGGCTGGAATTCATCGAGCTGAATGCCTGTGCCGGCGGATGCGTCGGCGGAGTACTTACCGTTGAGAATCCTTATCTGGCTAAGGTGAAGCTGAAACGCCTCCGCAAGTACCTTCCGGTAGCCCGTAATCATATGGACACCAATATGAAAAGAGATATCTATTGGAATGATGAGGTAAAATATGAGCCGGTATTTATTCTCGGGAAGGATATGAAGGAAGGAATCGCGAATATGTCCAGAGTGGAGGAGCTGTGTGAGCATTTTCCGGGACTTGACTGCGGTTCCTGCGGTGCGCCCTCCTGTAAGGCACTGGCAGAGGATATTGTCAGAGGTGTGGCTCATGAGCAGGATTGTATCCACATTCTGAGGGATTATATCCACAGACTGTCGGATGAATTATCGAGACTGGACCGGAAGAGCTCGGATAAGCAGACTCCTCCATGAAAACCGGAGATGGCCGGCGTGGGCAGATGATATAAATTATACGGTTTGCGGATCATGCTGTTTACTATGGCGTAAGGATTATACACAAATAATGGGGGATGATGGAATGAAGGTCAGGGATTTATATGATGATGATAACTTTAAGGTCCTGAATGCCGGTGAGAATTCAGAGAGGGAGATTCTGACGCCTTACTGCTGCGATCTGCTTAGTATTGCCATGGGAAGGATGCCGGCACACTCTGCCTGGGTCACGGTAATGGCGAATATCAATACACTGGCGGTAGCATCCCTTGCGGATGCGGCCTGTATTGTATTGGCAGAAGGAAGTAATCTGGATGAGCCTGCTTTGAACAAGGCCAAGGAGCAGGGGATCACCGTACTTGCCACGCAGCTGCCGGTATTCGATGCGGCCTTATTGATCTATAAGAAGCTGCATGCTTAGATTATCATACGATCTTCATATCCACTCCTGCCTTTCTCCCTGCGGGGATGAGGATATGACACCTGCCAATATCGTAAGGATGGCTGCTCTTAAAAACCTGGATATTATCTCCGTTACCGACCACAACAGCTGCCGGAACTGTCCTGCAGTCTTATATTGGGCGAAGCAGGAGAATATCATAGCCATACCCGGAATGGAGCTGTGTACCCAGGAGGAGGTTCATGTATTATGCCTGTTTGCAAAGCTTTCCGATGCCATGGATTTTGATGAGTATGTATATTCCAGACTGATAAAGCACCTGAATAAGGAAGAAGTATTCGGCAGGCAGGAAATATGCGATCTGGAGGATAACGTGGCCGGAAAGGAACCATATCTGTTAATCAACGCGGCTGCCATATCCTTCGAGGAGCTGGGAAAACTTATGTCTGAATATCATGGGGTATATATCCCTGCCCATATAGATAAAAGCTCTAACAGTCTGATCTTTAACCTCGGCTTTGTTCCTCCGGATGCGGATTTTACAGCAGCTGAGATAACTGACCGCAGCCGTCTTGAGCAGCTGTGCCGTAATAATCCGTACCTGCTGGATTGCAATATAATAACCAACTCGGATGCCCATTCATTAGGATTAATCAATGAAGCAGTGAATTACCTGGAATGTGAAAGCAGAAGCTTAGAGGATATATTGAAGGCTATTGCGGGAGCAGGAGATATGGAAAAGGGTAAATAATCAAAGAAATATGAGAGTTACCGGGAATGTGGAAGAGATGATTGAAAAGTTTAAAGAAGATATTACGTATAGATATTACGTATAGATATTACGATAGATATTAAGGAAGACATTAAGGCAGATATTAAGAGGAGCTATTAAGAGGAGATATTTTAGAGGAGATACTGCAAATACTGAATATAGATTATACTGTAAATATTAAATAATAGATTATTGTTTTCTGCATGTTTTGTGGTATACTTATCAATGGTGATTTTGTCCTGGAGGCAGGAGTTTTCCTGCCATATATAATAAAAAGCAGACTTATCAATACTATATAAAAGGAGCATATCATATGGATTTGATTGATATCAGAGAACTTTACCGTAATAAAGATCTATATCTTGGCAGGAAAGTATCCATCGGCGGCTGGGTAAGAAGTGTCAGAGATTCCAAGACCTTTGGTTTTATCGTTGTAAATGACGGAACTTATTTTGAACCGCTTCAGGTGGTTTATCATGATACATTGGAGAACTTCGGGACCGTCTCCAGATTAAATGTTGGTTCGGCTATAATTGTCAGGGGTGAGCTGGTAGCTACTCCGGGAGCAAAGCAGCCCTTTGAGATTCAGGCAGAGGAAGTAAGCTTGGAAGGGGAATCTACAGCCGACTATCCGCTGCAGAAGAAGAGGCATACTCTGGAATACTTGCGTACCATGACGCATTTACGGGCGAGGACGAATACCTTTCAGGCAGTATTTCGTGTACGCTCCATGATTGCATATGCAATTCATCAGTATTTTCAGGAGAGAGACTTCGTATATGTCCATACACCCATTATTACCGGAAGCGACTGTGAGGGTGCAGGTGAGATGTTCCGTGTCACGACCCTGGACCTTGACAATCTGCCGAGGACACCGGAGGGTAAGATTGATACTGCCCAGGATTTCTTCGGTAAGGAGACCAATCTTACGGTCAGCGGTCAGTTAAACGGTGAGACCTATGCCATGGCATTTAAGAATATCTACACCTTTGGTCCTACCTTCCGTGCAGAGAATTCCAATACGACACGCCATGCGGCAGAATTCTGGATGATTGAGCCCGAGATTGCATTTGCAGATTTAAAAGATGATATGGCTATGGCAGAGGGTATGCTTAAGTATGTTATTAACTATGTGCTGGAGCATGCACCGGAGGAGATGAGCTTCTTCAACCAGTTTATTGACCAGGGTCTGCTTGAGCGTCTGAAGCATGTGGCTAATTCAAGCTTCGGCCATGTTACGTATACCGAAGCAATCGATATCTTATCCGGGAATAATGATAATTTTGATTATAAGGTGTTCTGGGGCTGTGATCTTCAGACAGAGCATGAGCGCTATCTGACAGAGCAGGTATTCAAGAAGCCGGTATTCGTTACGGATTATCCCAAGGAGATCAAAGCCTTCTACATGAAGCAGAATGATGACGGGAAGACGGTTGCAGCCATGGATTTACTTGTGCCGGGCATCGGCGAGATCATCGGAGGCAGTCAGAGAGAGGATGATTATGATAAGCTGGTTAAGAGAATGGAGGAGCTTAAGCTAAGGAAGGAAGATTATGAGTTCTATCTGGATCTTAGAAAATACGGTTCCGCAAGGCATGCCGGTTTCGGTCTCGGCTTTGAGCGCTGTGTGATGTATCTGACCGGTATGGGTAATATCAGGGACGTTGTTCCGTTCCCGAGAACAGTGAATAATTGCGAATTGTAAGATAAATAATTGCGGGCGTTCTTATACGGAACGCCCGTAATTGCTTTTATCCATCCGTAATCTGTTGTATATAGAAGCCTTCTTTTATCTTTTGGAATTGTTTTTTTTGCTTTTATTATAATCACATAACCGTCTCCGGCATTCATAGCGTATCTTTTATATCTACGATTCCTTATCTTCAGATAGAGTATTCAATATCACAGGATTAAAATAATTGTGTTTGGTCCATATTAATGATAAATATAACAAACAGGAGCTTATTGAGTATGAGAGAAAGAAGAATTAAGGATTCGATTGTCAGTATTGCCAGAGGGAATACGGAACAGGATTCCATCCGGGAAGCACTCGATCTGCTTCCGGTCAGCGAAATTATCCATCCCGCGGATAAGGTAGTAATTACACCCAACTGGGTAACTTCCAAGCCGCCTGCCACTGCCTGTGTAGTAGGAACGGATACGCTTCGTGCATTAATACAATACGTAAAGCAATATCAGCCAAGGGAAATCATAGTAGCTGCCGGTTCGGGCGGAGATACCAAGAAGGTATTCCGTGAGGTCGGTTATGATAAAATCATTGAGGAAGAACAGGTCCGTTTTGTGGATCTGAATTATGGTCCCTATACCGAAATCGAGTTGGACCACGGGATCGTTCCCAGGACAAAGATCAATGATCTAATGGAAGAGATGGATGTCCTGATCAGCTTTACACAGCTGAAGCAGCATGAAGAAGCAACCATCAGTGCATCGATCAAGAACGTTGCCATGGGCTGGCCTCCGGGAGAGATACACGGATCTCCCAAGAAACAGCTGGGAATCCATGAGGATCTGCACGGCTTCATTGCAGCTATGGCGAAGAAACTGCCCATCGATATTGCTGTCATCAGTGCCGATAAGACGATGATCGGGACAGGACCCAATGAAGGGATTGCCGTGGATACCAAGGGATTAATTATCGCTTCCACCGATGCCCTTGCCGCTGATGCTGTCGGAGGAAGGCTGTTAGGATATCTGCCGCAGGCAATCCATTATCTGTACCTGTTAAAGCAAAGCGATTATGGTAAGGCTGATTTGGAAAGCATGCGTTTTCCGGGTATGACTTTAGAGGAGGCGGAACGTATCTTTTCCATGGCTGCTTATGGACGGGAGGTCATTCTTAACAGATAACGACTGTGGGTATGGATAGATATCATAACGGTTGTAAAGCGTATGTGTTATTATGTTTTTGCATGTATGAGAGCGAAGGCAAATATTGACTTAAGAATAGGATAAGCATATAAAAGATGCACCTCAGTCATTTTGAGGTGCATCTTAGTTTATGTCAGAGTACAATACTTCAATGTGTGTATCCTGGTTTATCAAAGTATGCTTAATAGTGGATATATCGTAATATTTCAATACTGCTGTTCTATTGTGCATATAAGCTATTCGGTGCCTTTTCCATAAATATAATCATGGAGTTCCTTCCGCGTTGCATTCCAGTCCTTGAGCTCCAGTACATCTACCTTACGGCTTCCGATCTGGACCTTGGCATTGGTATAGCTTTTATCAGTCGGGATACGTAAGGTCTGTATGGCAGCTCCTCTGATATTGATTGCCTCCTGCAGGTAACTATTGAACTCGTTCTTACGGATATCGGTCTTTATCTCAACATTATTAAGGATATTATTCATCAGCATGACGAGAGAGACAATATTCTTGGACTTAACTTTATCGTAGATGGCCTGCAATACAATACGCTGACGCTGGGTTCTGCCGAAATCATTGTTCTCGGTTCCTGTGGACACATAACGGACTCTGCAGTACCCCAGTGCCTGATTGCCGTTCATAAGCTGCGTACCGGCAACCACTTTACGGTTGGATTTCTTTGATATGTAATTCGTAGTATTCAGGTATTTGGCCTCGTCTTTGGTCAAGGTGATTTCAATACCGCCTACCATGTCTACGATTTGCTCGAAGGCTTCAAAATTAACCATGCAATATCCGTCAATATTGATTTGAAAATTCGTCTCTATGGTCTTATAGAGCAGGTTAATCCCGCCTTTTGCAAAGGCGGAGTTCAGCTTGTTCTTATCATAGCCGGGAATATCCACATACAGATCACGCATCAGGGAGGTGAGTTTAAAGGAATGATCCTTTGTATTCATTGTCGCGACAATCATGGAGTCGGTATTCCGGGCCCCGTTGATTTCTTCAATTCCGACCAGCAGAATATTGATGACGGGATCGGATTCCTCATACGGGATTTTCGGAATTGCATTATCTGTGTCTTTGGTACCGGCCTCCACCGCATCTTCTGACGCATCATAATCCAAAGTACCGTAGATATAATTGCCTGCCAGGTTAACTATGACCTTCTGGCCGGGCTTTGTGAACATCAGAAGTCCGCTTAGTGCTGTTAATACCAGCAGCACCAGTACAGTCATTGAGATAAGTCTCGGGACCCGTCTTTTTCGTCTGCGGCCATCGTCTTCTTCATACATATATTCCACCTGGTCGGCCAGTGAGGTCTTTAATTTTCTTAAGAGCACATCGCTGTCCTTCACCTCTTCATAATTTATAAAATCAGGTATGTCAATCTGCTTTCGGTTTGTTTTTTTGTCCTTGCTACTCATAAATGGCACTCCCCCGGTATGTTTCGTGTAAATGGTAAAAGTGTAAGATTCCTACAGAGCCTGTTCAGCTTAATCGTACCATTAAAGACATATGATGTAAATACCGAACATGATTTTCTTAACTTCGGCGGAGAATCCATACCAAATTATTATTATTATCTGCAGAATAATGATAATCTCCATAAATGGCTGCAATTTTAAAGCCGCAAAGTTCGATCAGGTACAGCATCTCCTGACGGTAAGTCTGACGCATGCTGACCGGACGGATTCTGGTTTCAATTATCTCATTATGATCATTCAGGGTTTCGAATTTCCAATTCCCGTACATCCGCTGGGATACCGGATCATAAGTGACCGCATTGTAGATACGTTCCCTTAATCCCTGAGAATTCGTATATTCCAGCCGCAGGCTGTAATCCTCCGGAGAGGTATCCATCATCCGGCATTGAATGCGTGCATGCGGAGCAAAGGTATTCAAGGTAAGGATACCGCCCGGCAGCAGCTTCTCCCTGATATTAAGGAGTGCTTTCCGCTGCAGTTCGGGAGTGGTCAGGTGAAGGAAACCGGACCTGGCTATGATGGCAAGTGAAAATCTTCTGTCACAGGTAAAATCCGTCATATTGGCAGAAAAGATCGGTATATTAAGTCCCAGGTCCCATGCCTTTTTCTTGGCTGCCTCAACCATTGCCCCTGACAAATCCATGCCGCAGACATCATAACCCTTTGCAGCCAGATTAAGTAATACGGCACCGGTACCGCAGGCGATATCGATAATACCGCCTGCACCATATTCCTGCGTCAGCTTCTCATAGAATTCCTGGAACCCGTCATAGGTATTCTCCTTCGAATGCATGACCTCCAGGTAATTATCATAGTTATTTGCTACATCTTCATAATCGTGCAGATCCATATAAATCACCATACCTTTCTGTGCCCGTAGTTTATATGCGAGAACTCCTGACCTTCGCATTATACAGGGCAAAATCAACAATTTGGATTACCGGTTTATAAGCACTTTATTGTGCTTACTGGGCAGATAATATAAGAAAAGCACCCTTGAACAGAATGATAACGAATATCATCCTATTCAAGGGTGCATGAACTGCACGGTTCCACCTTGATTTTAACTCTCGGATTCCGACAAATCCTATCCTCTAACGCAGGAATACGGCAACACTTACTGATTCTTCGGCATTGCAGCTCGGGAATGGTTTTCACTTTAATCCGCATAAAGAACTTTCACCAGGGTGTTCTTCTCTCTGAAGGCTTCTTGTCAGCTACTCTTTCCGTCGTCGCTTTTCTTATATTATTAATTGGAATTATAATGACATTTATTTCTATTGTCAACTGTTATTCCGGATGTATTTTATTGTAATTATTATTGAGGGGATTTTTTACTTATATGAACTGGGTTTTATCAGGTTACTTTAAATTTATTTAACAAATTTCTTGATTTATTGTTTATTTCTTATACGTATTATTTCGGAAGATAATATGTTTTACCTTATCCAATGTAAATAATAAAATCATACCGATTACTCCGACAGCAATGATCTCACCTGCACCTACCGTCAGCATCAGGAAAGGAATTGCATCGGGAACGTCGTAAGCATAGCGAAGTACCCAGGGAATAATCAAGGTATTCAAGACAATAGGGGGGACAGGTACCAGATACTTATTGCGTCTTAGAATATAAGACAGGACAGCCGCTATCAAGGTTGCCAATGACCCGAATATCATATCCAGAGGGTCGGCAGCCGTTACTATGGCACTTAGGAAGCAGCCAATGGTTACACCGGGGATGGCAGCAGGGGTAAAGTAAGGCAGGATTGTCAATGCTTCGGCAATACGGGCCTGAATCGGACCATAGCTGATGGGCTGGAATGCCACCACCAGAACGGTATAGAGGGCCGCAATGACAGCAGCCTCTGTGATGAATTGGGTTTTGCTTTTCATATGAAATTCTCCTTTAGTTTTGTTTTAAGGGATGTTTTACAATCCCTTCGTCAGGAAGGTCTCGAACTGACGCTGTTAGTGTGACGAAATCCTTTGATTATATGGATTTACGACCACTCTAGTATAGCAGG
>JAFADH010000344.1 GCA_023424995.1 Bacillota bacterium
CGGGAAGAAATATTCTGTTATTTTTTCATATATATCCTGTGCCGAACGACAAGTTTCCAATAAATATCCTTTTTCTGTTCCAAACTCTTTCAGTCCTCTGTAATAATACCATTTATGCAGCTCATCGATAATAAACGGCATGATATCATGCTTCAGACATTCTTTAAACATGATGATACGCCCTATACGGCCATTACCGTCCTGAAAAGGATGAATAGCTTCAAATCGCTGATGAAAATCTACAATATCCTCAAATATAATCTCGTGTTTACCGAGGTACTCCGCAAGCAGTTTTTCCATCTCCTGCGATACCTTTTCCGGACGTGTTGTTGGCATATCTCCGACCTCGTTAGGCCGCAGTTTATAATCACCTACCCGGAACCACTCCCGTTTTGCATCCGAAGTATTTATCTTAATCAAACGGTGAAATTCTTTAATCATACTTTCAGATAAATCCTCATCCGCATGTTCCAGCATATAGTCAAAACAGTGGAAGTGATTGATTGTCTCCAAAATATCATCTATTTTAAGTGGTTCTTCCCCCTCGTTCAATATAGTATTCGTTTCATAAATATATCGAGTCTGCTCTTCCGTTAGACGGCTTCCTTCAATCTTGTTGGAATTATACGCCAGATTTACCTGTGTTTTATGATATAATCCACCTTTTAAATGCATCTGCTTTTCTTCCAGCAGCAGATTCAATAATCTACCTTTCATCCGGCTCCTCCTTGTCAATACTAATATCTATATTATAACCGAAATTACTGAATTTGTGTAGCAATACTATTTTCTCTTGAAAATCAAATGGTTCTAAACTCTGAAGATACCAGCAAATTTCTTTTCCATATGTCTCATTATACAATCCAGTTACAAACTTAGAAATCTTATCTTCTTGGAACCCGAAGGGCACATTTTGATTTACAATTGAGGAGTTTAATACTTTTGCTCTTACTAGATACTTCCTGCCGATATTATCCACGTCCGGCAAATATCTCATTTATAACTCATAATCCATAGCTTATCTCATATAATTAAGAGAAGATTTACCTCACCGGGAGTGGCACGAATGCATTGGCATAATTTATCCATTGAAGAAACCATGAAGGAACTGGGAGTATCGCCGGAAAGCGGATTATCCTCGAAAGAAGTCAAAGAGAGGCAGCAGACCTTCGGCCTGAATGTATTGGCAGCTAAAAAAGGAAAAAATCTATTCCTTCGCTTTATAGAACAATTTGCCGACTTCATGATTATTATTTTAATTTTTGCGGCTATCATTTCTTTTATTGTATCCTATGCAGATGGGGAGCCGGACTTTGTGGATCCGGTTATCATATTAGTTATCATCACTGTGAACGCTACCCTTGGACTGCTGCAGGAAGCGAGAGCTGAGAAGGCTTTGGAGGCACTTAAGAAGATGTCCGCTCCTTCCGCACACGTCCATCGTGACGGCAAAATGGCTGTCGTTGAATCTGACCAGCTGGTGCCCGGAGATATCATACTGCTTGAAGCGGGAAGCTTTGTACCTGCGGATGCAAGGCTGATTACCGCCGTCAACCTGAGAGTGGAGGAAGCCTCTCTAACAGGTGAATCCAATGAAGTCGAAAAGGTTGCGGAAGTGAAGCTGAGGCCTGAGACCAATCTTGGGGACCGGGTTAATCTTGTGATGGCGACCAGTACCATCACTTACGGCAGAGGAGTCGCTGTCGTAACCGAGACCGGAATGAATACCCAGGTCGGACATATCGCCAAGCTTATCATGGAAGAGGACACTCCCATGACTCCCCTGCAGAAGCGTCTGGCCAAGACGGGCAAGGTACTGGGTATTGCCGCTATCATTATCTGTCTTGTCATCTTTGCCATGGGTTTATTAAAATCTCTCCCTATCTTTGATATGTTCATGACCTCCGTAAGCCTGGCTGTGGCAGCTATTCCGGAAGGCCTGCCTGCGATCGTTACCATTATGCTGTCCCTGGGCGTGCAGCGCATGGCCAGAAAGAATGCGGTAATCCGCAAGCTGCCTGCAGTAGAGACTCTCGGCAGTGCTACCGTAATCTGCTCGGATAAGACAGGAACCCTGACGCAGAATGTGATGACGGTGACCCAGATCTGTTCCATGAACGGCAAGGAAATGATGAAAGGTGATTTTGCTTCCTTCCTGCTTTCCCATGCCGCCTTATGCAATGATGCCATTCTGCAGATGGATAAGAACAATGTGACTGTTAACGGCGAGCCGACAGAGAAGGCTTTGATCCTGGCAGCTTACCAGGCAGGCCTTAATAAAAACAGCCTTGATAAGACCTATCAGCGTATTAATGAGATTCCCTTTGATTCTGCCCGCAAGCTCATGACCACCGTTCACCGGACTGCCGACAATACATACCGCAGCGTCACCAAAGGAGCCTTTGATTTTATGCTGAACCGCTGCACCCATTTTTATTATAACGGTGCGCAATATCCGTTAACGGTAAAAGAAATCCGCCGGTTGAATATAATTAATAATGAGATGACGGAGAAAGCGCTTCGTGTCATCGCAGTAGCATATAAGGACCTGCCAAAATCCAATGGGAAAGCCACGGCTGCAGAGCTGGAAAACAACCTGACCTTTGTAGGACTCATCGGAATGATAGACCCTCCCAGGGCAGAAGTTAAGGATGCGGTACGGATATGCCGCCAGGCAGGAATCAAGCCGGTGATGATTACGGGAGATCATGTATTGACTGCAAAAGCTATCGCCAAGGATTTAGGTATACTGACACATCGGGAGGAAGCTATCACCGGGGAAGCACTCTCCCACATGAGTAATGAAGAATTATCCGAAAAGATTCACCGCTACAGTGTATTCGCCAGGGTATCACCGGAGCATAAGGTACGGATTGTAAAAGCCTTTCAAAACCGGGGCGAGGTCGTTGCCATGACCGGCGATGGTGTAAATGACGCTCCCGCCCTGAACGCAGCGGATATCGGC
Organism: Bacillota bacterium; assembly: GCA_023424995.1. Classification (GTDB taxonomy): domain Bacteria; phylum Bacillota; class Clostridia; order Lachnospirales; family Lachnospiraceae; genus Mobilitalea. The sequence continues at coordinate 2,966 of JAFADH010000344.1, forward strand.
TGCGCCATGGGCATCACCGGCACCGATGTGGCGAAGAATGCTGCCGACATGA
>JAFADH010000363.1 GCA_023424995.1 Bacillota bacterium
ATGCAGATCTGTTGATCGTATATGAGCCTTCGGATAGTGTAAAGGAGTATATTAATCAACACAGCATTAACCTTAAGATGAAACCGATCGGCAAGGATGCGCTGGTATTTATGGCAAATGCCGCGAATCCGGTGGAGTCCCTGACTTTAGACCAGCTGGTGCAGATCTACAGCGGTCATGTGAAATACTGGTCCCAGGTGGGCGGGGAGGACAAAGAACTGCTTGCATTTCAACGCCCTGAGAATTCCGGAAGCCAGACCCTTATGAAGAAGCTGGTGATGGGAGAAGTGAGTATGGCGGAAGGACCGCAGATCCAGTATTTCTCGGAGATGGAAGGAATACTTAAGGCTATGGCGGAATACACCAATGAGGCCAATACCCTCGGCTACTCCGTATTCTATTATGCCAAGCATATGTATCAACTTCCGGAGCTTAAATTCATGAAGGTGAATGACGTCTTGCCCGCAGTGGAGACTATCCATAATAACAGCTACCCGCTGGTGAATGATTTCTATGCGGTAATCCGAGAGGATGAGCCCTATAACTCCAATGCCCATTTATTATACAACTGGCTCACACAGGAGGAAGGGCAGGAGCTGGTCAAAAGCCTGGGTTATGTACCGGTCAGTATGGCTCCGGAGGCTGCCGTCCGGGAGGAAGCCCCGGTCACCGACCGTATTCCGGAGGGGTATGTGTATGTGGTAGAATCGGAATTAATCACAGATATGGCTCTGAATCTAAGTAAGGTCACAATCTATGAGAAGGACTGGAAGATAAGAAATATATTGAATAATGTATCCTATTTTGATGCTCTGGGAATGGTAAGCGAGGATACGGCAGCCAGAATCAGTATGGCTGTAAATGACGAAGCGGGCGGCTATCTTCTTAAATTAGGGGTCTATGACGTAGGAAAAAATGCATTCGTTATTCCCCCCATCCACGACCAATTGGAAGCGATGGAAGATACGGGCAGCTATTATTTTGCAGCCTGTGATGATGTTTACAGGGTCATAGATACGAAGGGGAATCAGCTGCTCCAATTCCCTATGCCTAAGGGTGAGGTTTTCTATATAAAGAGGGGGGATTATTATTCCTTTCTGGATACAGGAGATGGGGTGACGGCAATCTATGACAAGGATTTTAAATATATCCGTTCCATCAATGAAGCCTATGCTTCTGATAAGATATATGAGGACGACGGGACTCTTCTTCTGTCGAGGGATAAGTTCTTTAAGCATTTTAACATAACCGCGAATGCGGAGCAGGTATTCGGAATCAATTCCTACAGCAAAGACTTTATCATTGTGGGAGTTGAGGATGATTACTGGATATTGAATAACGGGCTGAAGGTTATCAATAAGCATAGCAGCTTATCTTCTGATCATGCCATGTCCTATGATGCCCTGCAATACATCTACAGGGAACGTATCGAGAATCTGAAGACACGGGTGACGGAGATAAATTATTATGACAGGGACGGGAATAAGATAGTGGATGAGGCAGGTAATTCCTATTCAGACTATGTCTATGATAATGAGAAGGAAATCCTGTATCTCTACCGGGCCGAAGGAGATAAGCTGGATCTGCTTAATGTGATGACCGGAGAGCATACCTATCTCCCTCTGGCTGACGCAGCACATTACTATATCAGTGAGGTGAGCGGAGATTTCACCATCTTAAGGCCTGTGGATTATAAAATCGTGAATACGAAGGTTTATTACAGGAATACCTGTATATATGATGAGAAAAGCAATATTTACCGTCCCGGTTATATCCCTGTTGATGAAGGCCTTCTGCTTTACGAGGAAGCACAGACCTATAGTTCAAATTATTATAACTCCTATTACACCAAGTTTAACAGCAAAGGAGAGCTGGAATATCAATCTTTGTATCCGGAACGTATTGCCAGCTTTGATGCAAAATATATTCAGGTTACCCGGGGCAATTACACCGCTGTTATTGATTATGACAATAAATATATTATCAAAAGGCTATGGGAAAACCTTAGCAATGACTGAAAGCAGCGGAGTATTAATAATCGATCTGAGTGATATTTTATATATTGAGGACAATTTGAAAATTGCTTTAGGTAGAGTACTGCCTAAATCTGCTGACGTATATATTTTGGATGAAACTACAGCTTTGTTAAAAGATTTGTACTCATGACCAGTTAAAGAAGGACTGTCAGAGATATAAAGAATCGTATATTCCGGAGCATGTTTAAAATTATATAAGGAGAAGATCCTATGAAGAAAAAACGAATAAGTATCTTAATAAGAGTTATTATTTACTTATCTTTTGTAGGTGTAATTATGGTGATATGCTATCTAATAAGCAGATATTTTAATTATAATTATATGCGTACAATAGAGTATGCCGGTGCCTTATTTATAATAATTGGAGGATTTTCCTTAGCAGGGAATATAAAAATCAGAAGTGATGTGCGTAACAATCTAACCAAATTAACTCCAAAGTTCTCCAGAGGATTAGATGGTTACCCGCCAGATACCTAAAATCCCTTTTTTCGGGGAATTGGGATATACTCGCCTTAAGAGAGGTGAATTATGGTGAAGATATGTATGGGAGTGACGGAACATTAAATATTAAAAATAGATTTACATTCTTGTGATTTTATATTATAATTGTTAAATAAATAACAATAATATTCGTGCTGACTGCAAGGGTACGCCCAAGTGGGAAGGCGACAGAGATAATATATCCCCGTATCACCTGCGAAGCATCACTGTCATGTGAGCCTGCGCATAGGATACAGCTTCATTATAGCCCGCTCCATAGAAAGCTGCCGGTATGAAGCTGTATTCGGAATGATACGGCTGCAGCGGATATCCCTGTGCCTTCCACGGTACAGGGATTTTATAATGCCCGGAGGTATATGTTTTTACCGTCACGAATTCTTACCAGAAAGGGGGTTATCTGCATGACATACATCGGACAGCTGATTGATAAGCTGGAACAAAACCGAATCCTTGATAAGGAAGAATTTATAAGCCTTCTCACCGGAGTCTGTAAAGAGGACCGGGTCTGTCTTCAGGAAAGGGCAAGACTGGTTGCCGGGAGGCACTACGGGAATAAGATATACACCCGCGGGCTGATCGAATTTACAAACTATTGCAGGAATGACTGCTATTATTGCGGTATCCGAAGAAGTAACCGCCGGGTGGAACGCTACCGCCTGACCGGGGATGAGATATTTGACTGCTGCCGGGAAGGATACGGGCTTGGCTTTCGTACCTTTGTGTTACAGGGCGGTGAGGACAAAAGCTATTCCGATGAGGATATGGTGATACTGATTCGCCGGATCAGGGAGGCATATCCGGACTGTGCCATCACCCTGTCCATAGGAGAGAAAAGCTACGACAGTTATCAGAGGTTCTATGAAGCCGGAGCAGACCGGTATCTCCTGAGACATGAGACAGCTAATGAAGAGCACTACCGGAAGCTCCATCCGGACAGCTTGAGCCTGGGGAACAGAAAGCAATGCCTGAAGGACCTGAAGCGGATCGGGTTCCAGGTAGGAGCAGGCTTCATGGTAGGTTCTCCCTATCAGACGGGGGAACACATTGTGGAGGATCTGTTATTCCTGAAGGAATTATCACCGGAGATGGTGGGCATCGGACCGTTCTTACCCCATCATGAGACACCCTTTGCCAATGAAGCCAGGGGCACCCTGGGGCAGACTCTGCTGCTGATCAGCATAATCCGCCTCATGCTGCCGAATGCGTTGATCCCGGCGACAACAGCCCTTGGAACGGTTCATCCGAAGGGGCGTGAGCTGGGAATCCTGGCCGGCGCCAATGTAGTGATGCCGAACCTGTCACCCACCGCAGTCCGTAAGAAATACCAGTTATATGACGATAAGATCTGTACCGGGGACGAGGCGGCGGAATGCAGAGGCTGCCTGGACCGGAGAATGAAGAAGATCGGGTATGAGCTCTCAGTGGATCGCGGAGATTATAAGCCGGTGGAATCCCATAAGGTACCCATTATCATAAAGGAGAATCATTATGTATGATGTCAGATCAAAAAAAGCAGAGGATTTTATCAGTCATGAAGAGATACAGGCAACTCTGGAATATGCCGCAGCCAATAAGAATAACCGGGAGCTAATTGACAGCATTCTGGAAAAGGCGGAGCAGATGAAGGGAATTTCCCATCGGGAGGCCTCCGTACTGCTGGAATGTGACCTGGAGGACGAGATCCGGAGGATCTACCGGTTGGCGATTAAGATTAAGGAGAAGTTCTATGGCAACCGTATCGTGATGTTCGCTCCGCTGTATCTCTCCAATTACTGTGTGAACGGCTGTGTATATTGCCCGTACCATTATGTGAATAAGCATATTCCGCGGAAAAAGCTGACCCAGGAGGAGATCCGAAGGGAAGTAATAGCGCTTCAGGACATGGGGCATAAGAGATTGGCCCTGGAAGCAGGGGAAGACCCCGTCAATAATCCGCTGGAATATATTCTGGAGAGCATCCGCACCATCTATTCCATCAGGCATAGAAACGGCGCCATCCGGCGGGTCAATGTGAATATAGCCGCGACTTCGGCGGAGGATTACCGTAAGCTGAAGGAAGCTGGGATCGGAACCTATATCCTGTTCCAGGAGACCTATCATAAGGAGAATTATGAGAGGCTCCACCCTACCGGGCCCAAGCATAATTATGCATACCATACGGAGGCTATGGACCGGGCTATGGAAGCTGGAATCGATGATGTGGGCTTAGGGGTTCTCTACGGGCTCAATATGTACCGCTATGACTTTGCCGGGATCCTCATGCACGCGGAGCATCTGGAGGCAGCCCTGGGCTGCGGTCCCCATACTATCAGTGTACCGCGGATCCGTCCGGCGGAGGATATCGATCCCGGCAGCTTCAAGGATGCCATATCCGATGAGATCTTTGAGAAGATCGTGGCGATTCTTCGGATTGCCGTTCCCTATACGGGAATTATCATATCCACCAGGGAATCGAAAAAGAGCCGGGAGAAGGTCTTAAGGCTTGGGGTATCCCAGATAAGCGGAGGCTCCAGAACCAGTGTGGGCGGTTATGCCGAGGAAGAAGCAGAGGAGGAGAGCTCCGCCCAGTTCGAGGTGGAGGATCGCAGGACCCTGGATGAGGTAGTGAACTGGCTCCTTAAGCTGGGACATATCCCAAGCTTCTGTACCGCCTGTTACCGGGAAGGAAGGACGGGGGACCGTTTCATGGCGCTTGTGAAATCCGGACAGATCGCCAACTGCTGCCAGCCCAATGCGCTGATGACCTTGAAGGAATATCTTGAGGACTATGCCGCTGAGGATACCAGGATAAAAGGGGAAGCGCTCATAGAGACAGAGATGACTAAGATTCCCAATGAGAGAGTGTTGCGTATAGCCGGAGATAATCTGTTAAAGATAGCAAACGGCAGCAGGGATTTCCGTTTTTAAGAAGAGGCGGATATGGACATTAAAAATAAGTTTTCTAAAAATAACAGTCGGGCTGTCAGGATGATGATATTTCAATTATAATAAGAATAGGATTACTTATTTACAACGGATTCATGGCAGCAATGGCTGCAGGAAGGATAGAGACAGAATGAGCTTAAACGGAACACCGAGGGCTAATCAGCTCCACATCGGCATATTCGGAAAGAGAAACAGCGGCAAGTCCACACTGATCAATGCATTAACAGGGCACAATACGGCCCTGGTATCCTCTGTTGCGGGTACCACGACGGACCCTGTCTACAAGACCATCGAAATCTATGGCATCGGACCCTGTGTACTTATTGATACCGCAGGCTTTGATGACAGCGGGTATCTGGGGCAGATGAGAGTGGAGAAGACAAGGCTGGCCATGGAGAAGACAGACGTCGCCTTAATCGTATGCAGCGAGGATGATATTGCACAGGAACTGGAATGGGCGAAGGAATTTAAAGGCCGTAAAGCTCCGGTGATTATGGTGATCAATAAGATTGACCAGATCTCTAATACGGATAAGATCCGTAACAGGATCTATGAAGCCCTGCACCAGGAACCCATCAAAATCAGTGCCATCTCCAGGCTGGGTATGGAGAAGATCAGAGAAGAAATTATCCGTAATATTCCGGAGGATTTTGAAGCCAGGCATATAACCGGTGATCTGGTGGGAGAAGGGGATACCGTATTACTGGTCATGCCTCAGGATATCCAGGCTCCCAAGGGAAGATTAATACTCCCCCAGGTGCAGACGCTCAGGGAGCTGCTGGATAAAAAATGCATCGCACTCAGCTGTACAGCGGATAAACTGGATGAAGCCCTGGCAAGCTTTGCAAAGCCGCCGAAGCTGATCATCACGGATTCCCAGGTATTCCAGATGGTCTATGAGAAGAAGCCGAAGGAGAGTATGCTGACCTCCTTCTCCGTATTGTATGCAAGCCATAAGGGGGATATCGACTATTATATTAAGAGCGCCGGGATTATTGATAAGCTGACGGAACAGTCAAAGGTGCTGATTGCGGAAGCCTGTACCCATGTTCCGTTAACCGAGGATATCGGAAGAGAGAAGCTGCCCCGGATGCTTCGGGGGAAGGTGGGTGACGGATTGACGATCGTTAATGTCAGCGGGAATGATTATCCGAAGGATCTCACGGAATATGACCTGATCATTCAGTGCGGTGCCTGTATGTTCAACCGCAAGTATGTCATGAGCCGTGTGCAGCAGGCGAAGCAGCAGAATGTTCCCATGACCAACTATGGCATCGTGATTGCGTATCTTACCAATATCCTGGATAAGATTTCATTGACGTAAAGCAGTTTCGATAGTAGAATAATGCTGATCGCATAACTTAAAGAAAATTGAAATACCGGTTAATTCGGTTAGTATGCATAAGGATGTATAGCATATATGAAGGGGATAGGATTACGATGGAGAGCGCAACCAAGAATAAGCAGACTGCGGACGACATCCTGCAGATGGTACGGCAGGCGTTTGGAGATAGCTTAAGCCCTGAGACTATTACAATAAGAGAACTGACCGAAGGGCTTTTCAATGCTGCCTATGAGGTCACTTTCCCGGATAAGCCGGTTATTTTAAAGATTGCACCGCCGGCTGATGTCCAAGTCATGTCCTATGAGAAGAATATGATGAAGGCCGAAGTGGAAGCACTTAAACTGGTGAAGGAGAACACGGCTGTTCCGGTGCCTCAGGTTCTGTACTATGACGATTCCCACACCATCTGCAAGGTGGATTATTTCTTCATGGATAAGATAGAAGGAGATAATTTCTTTACCTTGAAGAATAATGGCTTGATACCTCAGGAGACTCAATTGGATATCTATCGGGAAGCCGGATACTATAACCGGGAGATGAACCGGATTCAGGGAACTGCATTTGGATATATGGCTTTACCGGAGAAGCAGGGGGATAATTGGAAGGATGTCTTTCTGATCATGATGGAGGATGTTCTGAAGGATGGGGAGGATATCGGTATCAGTCTCGGAACAGAATATGATGAGGTCAGGGCATTAATCCAAAAAGCAAGCGGTGCCTTGGAGGAAGTAAAACAGCCGTATTTCGTTCATTGGGATCTATGGGAAGGTAACATCTTTGTAAAGGACGGGAAAATCTCCGGTATTATCGACCTTGAACGGGCTCTCTGGGCAGATCCCCTAATGGAATATAATTTCCGTGGACATACCGACGTCAAGGAATTCTATGAAGGTTATGGAACGAACCTGAAGGAAGCGGGGACTGTCAGAGCCTTGTTATATGATATGTATCTATACTTAATCATGGTTATAGAGACAAAATACCGTATGTATTCAAACGACTGGCAGTATGGCTTCAGTACGGAGCGGCTTGCCATGACGATGAAACATCTGAATAGCCTGGTATAAAATAATAATAAAAATATAAATAATAATAAAAACATAAATAATAAAACAACCGGAGGTACATGGCTAAGTCGTCATGCAGGCTGTCGGTTGTTTTTATTTATCTGTAGATCATACGATTTCAATACAGATGTTCCGTGTACCGATGAGCTGATATTTTAATCAATTACCTGCCTGAATTTCCGGTTGCGGCGTTGCCGTCAATCGATGCAGCCAACGCTGCACCTATTCCTTTGTCCTGCAGACTGAGAATTCATTCTGTGCACTTGCTAATACCGGAAGGATTTCCAGAAGTTACCATCTTTGTTGATCAGCCCATCGATATCCTCAAAGGGAATTGTAAATTCCGGGAAGCCTGCCGCATAAGCTGCGATATCATAAGGGTAGAAGTAGATAATCAGGGCATCCTCCTCCAGTCTGAAATACTGGCTTTCAGTGATTCCGGCAAAGGAATTCTCAGTATACATGGAATCGCCGGCGGCGATATCGGCTTTAATCTCCTCACTGATCAAGGTATTAATGGCAGCAGCAAAATCGCTCCCTTCCGGGAACAGGTCCTCTAACTGATAGAATGCCCCTGACACAGTATCAATAAAGATGTAATCCCGGATTGGCATTCCATGAGCTGCGCCTATATTATAATCGTAGCCGGTCCGCTCGATGACCAGGAGATTCTTCATCAGCTTCGCTGAGAAGCTGTCATCTACCGTCAGGAAATCCTCTGCGGAAATCCTCCTGCGGCTATTAACAAAGATACTGTATAATTCCGTATTTATCTGCTCTTCCACCGCATTATCCGGGATACCGTCAAGCTTCGGATAATATACCAGCACATCCCGGAGCGGCTTGTACTTGACGGATTTTACCGTGATCGTATCGGACAGGGCATAGCTGTCCGGAGTTCTCCAGAAGACAGTATTATCGGTTGTCGAATAGATTATCTCGCCGTCAATCTCAGCGTATACAACATCATTTATAAGTCTGAGGCTGCCCTTGCCCTCATACCTGGGAAGACCGGCGGCCTCTTTGCCATCCGTTCCTATAAAGAAAGCGGAGGTATTATCATTAGCAGAAGCATATCCGTTCACATAACCGGTAACATCATACAGAGCATACTCCGTAAGCTGTTCTCCGGCAGCATTATAGACAGCCTGCTTTGCTGTCATTATCTTATCATAGCTCTTCAAGCCGGGCTTTTTCACTGCAAATAAATCATGTCCCAGATAAGTTATCTCACTAAAACCGGAGGTGAGAAGCTCTTCCCCCTTTATGGTAACGACTCCATAGGAATAGTCGGAAGTGGTATATATGATATATCCATCCTGGAAGGTCCAGCCGGAGGAATACTGGTCTGCCAGGGTATAGGTCTCAAGCTCCTTACCGGTGGTGTCGATCAGGGCGTATTCCTTATCGCTCTTACGTACATAAGCCATTCCCTCTTCATTAAAGTCAGAGGCAGCTATATAGGCCGGCCGGATAATAACATTTCCTTTCGTATCCACATAGCCGTATAAGGTGGAATCCGCACCGTCCCATTGGTAGAATGCAGCGTAACCGTTATAAAAATCATGGATTGTATGATCGTTTATAAAAAGGACACTGCCATTTTCATCAATAATGCAGTATTTATCATCCAGAGCTACGACGGCTGCCCCGTCATGAAAATCGGAGGCACTATGAAACACCGGATTTATCACATATTCACCTGTTTTGTCTATGTAACCGTATTTGGTTATATTATCGGTAATCTGCGGCAGCGGATACAGCTCGGTGGTTATTCCCGGAGTATCTGCAGGAGTTGGTATAATAGCAGGAGTGGGTGACGGAGTGGGGATTATGGTTATCTGCCGGTTTAAAGTCTCCGATGTCGGCTGCGGGTCTTTTGAGGATCTGTGATACAGCACGGCAA
>JAFADH010000374.1 GCA_023424995.1 Bacillota bacterium
CCGTATTGTTTCATATCCCCTTGGTAGACAGGAATTGCCTGGCGCTTTATCAGTTCTTGGAATAATACTTGTGGCCGCACCAAATTCAAAGGTATAGTGAAATTCATAATATCGGCTTTCTGTAACACATAAGCGACAAATTCCGAACATATAAAGCTGTTATTGTTCTGTACCTCTATATTGAAAAGGTTACTAATCAGCTTCGTTATACTATAATGGTATTTATTTTGGTTCCGGGCAAAAGAGCTTACAATTTGCACCGCTTTATTGTATTGCGCCTCAGTTACATCCATTTCCAAAACAATACCGGGTAGAGTTTTTAGCCGTCCGTAATATCCAGCCGAATATGTTTCTTTCCGAAAACCGGCTATTATCGGTATCCAACTAGACCGACGCCCAAATCCATGTAATGTGTACAGGTTTTTGTCCAATGAAATCGCAGCATGTGTTACTTCATCTCTTTTTATAAAAGAAGCTAATCTACCAATAGGAGATTTTGTCTTAATAAGTGATATATATATTTTCGCCACTTGCGTTTCCTCACTTCTCGAGTTTTTCACAGCTATATCATAACAAGTAAAAATGAAAAACAAGGGGGAGCTTTTCTGAAAATTTGCTATAGATTCATTGAAGAATAACTCTGTTTCCATATGTTTCTGCAAACCGGCACGTTTTTATAATTTTCCCTTGCAGCAAAATCATAAAAACTGCTTGTTGGGGAGTGCCTTCCCCAAACCCTGCGACTATAGGCGCGATTATCTGAAAGTAGGATTATATACGGCTTCCTTTAGGACACTGTCCTAAAAGACCAGGGTTTTTTTATTCTCAGCTTGTAAAATGCAGTAAACTCTTGTAACATTTTCTTAATTGAATTGTTATATAAACAGAGGCTGAAAAAAGGAGGGTTATTCCGTTGGACAATCGTATCTTAAAGCAGCTGTACGAACAATTCGGCACTGAACTTTATCTGTACCTCTACTCCCTCTGTCATGATCACAGCCTAGCCGAAGACTTACGGCAGGAAACCTTTCTGAGAGCGCTTTTGGCTTTACCGGATTATCATACCAATATGCGGGCATGGCTTTATCTTGTCGCACGAAATCTTTATTTCAACCGCAGAAAGAAAGATAAACGCCTGATTCCTTTGGATGAAACACATCGTGAAATTATGCATCCCGAGGGAACGGACGATATTCTTGACCGCTTTATTGCAAAGAAACAAATTCGTATGTTGTACCAAGCTTTATCGATGTTACCCTTACAAAAAAGTGAGATTCTTATGATGCAGTATTTCGGAAATATGACCCATCGGGAAATCGCAGCCATCTTGCATTTGACACCGCAGAATGTGCGTGTATTATCGTATCGTGCGAAAAAAGACCTAAAAATTTATATGGAGGCGAACGGATATGACTTATCGTGAACTTTTGGATTTATACAAAAGAAATGAATTGGAACCGGATCAGAAAAATCAAGTTGAGGCAGATATCGAAAAACAGGAGTCGATCGGCAATTATCTTTATGAAAAAGATGATATTCCTGCATTGACTGCAATCTTAAGCGAGAAAGGACGTACCAATGAAGCGGATTCCATAAACTCCGGCCAGGAACACGAGTTTATGAGAATGGTAAGGCAATCAATCCGCAGAGCATTCATAAAAATGGGTATCATCGCTTCAGCGATCGCATTGGTAATTCTTTTATTGATCCAATTTGTTCTTCCCGAAATTGTTTCTGCCTTTTATTATGATCCTGGTAAAGAGGTTGCCGAAAATACCAATCAGATGAGTCTTGATATGGCAGTCTATACCGAATTGCTGATTCCCCAATACTTCCGATATAATGTAAGCGTCAAAGATTTAGGTTATGGTAACTATGACTTCTGTATTAATCAAAACTATAGCTATAACGGGGTATTCACTAATATTTCCGGACGAATTGAGCAAGGGCGGATGATCAAGTATGATGCAAATACACTTATACCGCCTACAGGAAATGAGTTTGTTTATAGTGTTGCTTCTGATAATCCTTCTCTTTCAATGAGTGAATTGGAGGCAGCCGGTCAGGTCAGCATCAGCACCACCGGATTTTTCACTGACAATTTATCACGGTTAAACGCTTTGTCTGATAACAATAAATACGTCGCCTACGTAACACTGCAAAGACTGATGGAGTATTCACCTTTTATCAGCTTTATACAAGATAACTCGATTATAGATGCATGGTGCGCAGTAAGTACCAATTGGGATTCGACAGCTTCGAATATGTTTTATCCGGGAATCATCGGCTTTCTATACAGTCCAATCAACTCCAATGTCAAATGGGATAAAGAACGCTACCCTGACCTGATGTTATATGATTATGACTTATTATCTCCGAATCCTAATCCCTATTACAATGAAATAAATGCAAATCTTAGTAGTGAAGATTACATGCAGAGGCATTTCACCAGTATGCTGCGATATATGTCCGATCAGAAGAAATTTCTAAAGATGATGGATTTGGATCCGGATATGTTTGCTAAAGCAGCCGACTATGTAGAAGAAAACGGTTTGCGCATTTATGGGTTTGCGTTTGTTGCAGATAAGGCGCAATTATTGAAACTGGCCGAGAAGGACAAAGTGTATCGCATCTATACACAGCCTTTACAGTAGAATAAC
>JAFADH010000380.1 GCA_023424995.1 Bacillota bacterium
CCTCCAACGGGACCCTGTTTAACCAGAAGTTCCATCCTTCGGCACTCAGCGGAGTGAAGGGACTGGAGAATTTCATCGCCCTGATCCGTTCCTATTTTGATCAGAAGGGAAGCCACATGCAGTTCAATGTAGTCAGCAGGGAGACCCTGCTTGATGCCCAGAAGCATCCGGAGAATTATAAAAATCTTGTGGTCCGTGTGGCGGGTTACAGTGCGTTGTTTACTTCTCTGTCAAGATCCTTGCAGGAAGATATTATAGCAAGAACGGAACAGCATTAATGTGTTGTCCGTTATATTTGAAGATAACCGGACAGCACCCCGGAGCAGAAGATTGCAGGTATCATTCAGACCAGAGCGTGTTTGAATAATGCTTGTGCCGATCGGAATGCTCCAATTTATGCGACTGTGGCGCAGAATACCGCAAAGCGGGGCGGTCAGAACGGTACAATGATTTTTTAAACACGCTCTAGGAGACGATTATGATGCAGACGGATAAAAAGCCTGTTACAGGCCGGATATTTGACATACAACGGTTTTCCGTCCATGACGGTCCGGGGATTCGCACCATCATCTTCCTGAAGGGCTGCAGGCTCCGCTGCAGGTGGTGCTGCAATCCCGAATCCCAGGAATATGAGATCCAGACCATGGTGATGCAGGGAAAGGCAAAGACCAGCGGAAGGGATGTCACCGTAGATGAGGTGATGGATGAGATAAAGAAGGATCTTCCCTATTACCGGAGATCCGGTGGCGGAGTTACCTTATCCGGCGGGGAAGCGCTGCTCCAGCCGGAGTTTGCGGTTGAGCTCCTGAAGGCATGCAAAGAATTCGGGATCAATACGGCCATTGAGAGTACCGGGTTTGCGGACTTTGCCGTTATTGAACAGTATCTGCCCCATATTGATACCTTTCTCATGGATATTAAGCATATGGACAGCAGAAAGCATGAGGAATTCACCAGCAGGCCGAACGAGCTGATCCTGGTCAATGCAAGGAAGATTGCCCAGTCGGGAACCAATCTGATAATACGGGTCCCGGTGGTGCCCACCTTCAACCATACCAGAGAAGAAATCAAAGCAATTGCAGACTTTGCCGGATCCCTTCCGGGAGTGACGGAGCTGCATCTGCTGCCTTATCACAGGCTGGGCCAGGATAAGTATGAGGGTCTTGGAAGGACCTATGCGCTGGCACATATTGATCCGCCAGATAACGCCTGTATGAACAGGCTGCTGGATACGGTATCAGAATCCGGCCTGCACTGCCAGGTCGGCGGCTGACGGTCCTATGCCGGGAACTCATAAATGAACGGCTCAGAGTGCTTGTGAAAATCATCATACCCTTCTGAATGCACTTTGCGGTATACTGTGCCTCCCACAAAGCGGAGCATCCGGCCCGGCACAAGCATTTTTTAGACATACCGGCGCCGGAACCATATAATAAGGAGTGATAATATGGATTTATATAATGTGCCTCAAAATGAAAACAAAATGAGAATCATTCAGGAAATGGTTCCCGGCAAGCAGGTCACCATCGCCCATGTGATCGCAAATCCGGACGAAGTATTGTATAAAAAATTAGGGATGGAGCAGGAAGGGGATTATCAGCGGGCCGCCATCGGAATTCTCACGGTCACTCCCAGTGAAACAGCCATCATCGCAAGCGATATTGCCATGAAGGCGGCCGGTGTGGAGCTTGGCTTCGTGGACCGCTTCAGCGGTACCGTCATAGTGACCGGAACAGTGTCCCAGGTAGAAGCGGCTCTTCGGGCTGTGCTTGAATATTCGGAGCAGAAGCTGGGATTTACGGTATGCGGCATTACAAAGACCTGAAAAAGACAATTTGAATAGCTATTCCAATAACCGGCCTGCCCATAGACAGTTTATATGGGCAGGCCGGTTTGAATATTTTATATCATAAGAGACTAAGTTCCCATGGGTAAAAATCAAATTTGAATAAATTGGGTCTATGCACTATAATAAAGAAAAAGGGCCGGAGGCGGCTTACGGGGAAAAGCCAAAGGCATAGGACGATTGGGGTTGAAGATTATGGCCAGGGCATTACTGGTAGAGGATGAAGGGATCACCCGCAAGGGGTTATTAAAGCATATCTTGTGGTCGGAGCTTGGGATCCATGAGATTCTCAGTGCCGAGGATGGGGAGACGGCACTGGATATGAGCGTGGATTATAAACCCGATATTATCATCTCCGATATAAAAATGCGGGAGATTGACGGGATTGAGATGTGCCGCCGGTTAAAGGAGCGTCTGCCGGACTGCCAGATTATCTTTATCAGCAGCTATGCCCAGAAGGAATATTTCAAGGCGGCAATCAAGCTGGAAGCCGTTCAATATATCGAGAAGCCCATCGACCTGGAGGAACTGTCCGCCGCTGTTAAAAAGGCGGTAGAGCGGTATAATAATATCTGTGCACAACGTTCCATGCAGATCGAATTTGAAAAAAGCGTGGACCATATAAAAAATGAAACCTTTCTGTCACTGTTGCGGGACAGAAATACCGGCGGTGACACGGATGCAATCTTTCGGATCGCCGGGCTTTGGAACGACCGATGCAGGAATTTCTGTGTCTGCATCATCCAGTGGGCCGATATTCAGGATAAGCCTGAGGACGCAGTCCGGTGGTACCGAAGTGCTGCAGGACTGGAGGAGGAAGAGCCGGGAATCCATGTACATACGGACTTTTGGGATAATTCTTCCATGCTTCTCTACCTTGCGGCGGAGGGGATGGAATTATCGGAGGAAGGCCGGCTGTTTGGCGCCATGAAGGCTCTGGCGAAGCGTCAGGGGAAGGATAATGTGCATTTTCTCGCCATGGGGAAGCTTTATACCGACATCAGGGATCTTGCCTGCTCCTATCAGTCGGCACTGCATGCGCTGCGCTGTATATCCTTTCTGGGATACGGCTCCTTTGCCGCCCCGGGGGAGGCTTTCTTTGAATGGGAGAAGGATCTGGGCCAGGAGGAAGAGCTGTCCCTCAGAAAAGCGATTCAAAAGAAGGATCTGCAGGCCGCGGAGCAGGTGATCGGTCAGATATTTGATGCCTTTATCAGGGAGCGTGCCGCTTTGAATTGTGTGGTAAGGAACACCTGCCTGATGATCTATAATTATATCAGGGAAGCGGAGAAGACTAATCTTACCCAGGGCTCCAAAAGCAATATTACGAGGGCCGGATACCCGTATATCCTGGAGCAGGCCCTGACCCTCGGGGAAATAAGGGACATGCTGCTGGGCTATGTGCGGGAGCTGCTCGGACAGCAGAGCACGGAAGCATATGGGGGAAATGCCTCCGTCAGGCAGGTCATTGCATATATGCACAGGCACTACCCGGAAAAGGGTCTCGGCATCAACCGCATGGCGGAAGAAGTATTTCTGGCTCCCACTTATCTGTCCAGCCTGTTCAAGCAGACCACGGGAATGACAATAAACCAGTATCTTACGAAATTACGGATGGAATATGCCAAGTCACTGCTGCCGGATCCAAAGCTGAAGCTGTATCAGGTCGCCGACATGGTAGGGTATGAGGACGCGGCATATTTTGCCCGCATATTTAAAAACCAGACCGGGATGACGCCCATAGAGTATAAGGAGAAGAATATTCTGTGAAACGATCAAAGATAATAATTGTCCATTGGTTTTCCCATAGAAGCATCCGTACGAAGATGTCCATCACTTTTTCCATTCCGTTATTGGCCATAGCCCTGCTTCTGTCCTTTATCAGCTATAATATTATCGCGGACCGGTATGCCAGGCAGATCCTGTATTCCGCGGACCAGTCCTTTGAACAGGCAGTCTCATATCTGAATAATCATGTACAGAATATGAATTACGTACAGCTTCTGCTGGGGACCAACAAGCAGCTCCAGAAGGTATTCAGCGACGGTATATTCAAGCAAAGTGAACAGGCGCAGCAATACCGGGAATACTGGAGGCTGGACGATATCATCGTATCTATCGACCTGTCCAACGGCTTGTATAACTGCGCTTTATATGTACCGGATGATATGATTTATTCAAAAAACAATTATCATTTTTTCCCGCTGTCGGAGCTGCCGGATCATATTGACTGGAAACGGTATTCCGCCAATATGGGAGGGGATCTTTATTTCTCCGATGTCCAGGCGGTGCAGCTGAGCAATCCCAATAAGCTTGAGAAGCAGGTGGCGCTGCTTCGGATGGTCTATGAGGAGGACGGTATCCAGTGCATAGCAAGAGTCAGTGTGGCGGTTGATGAGCTGGAGAGAATACTGTATAATTCGGACATTACCGGAAAAGGCTTCAGCTACCTGATCAATAACAGGGATAATATCATCGCCTCGTCAAAGCCCATGGATGAAAAATATACCCGCATGTCGGAGGAGAATAAAGTAACCATGCAGGGAAGCGCCGGCTGGACGGACCTGTATTACGACGGAATCGGGGATTACATCGTAAGGAGGCAGACAATCAGTGATGCCGACTGGACCCTTGTCAGCATGATTGAAAAGGGTGATTTTTATTATGAACGCAATGTTGTGCTGCTGGTGTTTGCCGTATTTATCATGCTGATGTTCCCGGCCATCATTCTGCTGTCCTATGGCCTGGCACGGTATTATACAAGGCGCCTTACCCGTCTCAGCAACCAGATGATGCAGGTACAAAACGGCGATTGGAATCTGATGGATGAAGCGGAGGAGTCGGGAGATGAAATCGGAAGATTATTCGAGCAGTTTAAATATATGACCGGGGAGCTCCGGGTTCTGATGCTGAATCAATACCGGCTGGGTAAAAGTGTCAAGTCTGCGGAGCTCAGGGCGCTGCAGGCACAGATAAATCCGCATTTTCTTTATAACACGCTGGATTTGATCAATTGGGAAGCCAGGGACCATGGAGCGAAGGAAATTGTCACCATTGTCCAAAATCTTGCAAAATTCTACCGGCTCAGCCTGAATAAGGGCAGACAGATCGTAAAAATCGCCGATGAGATAGAGCATGTTATGTCCTATATCCGGATAGAGAATTATCATTTTGAGAATGCGATCTTTCTTTCGGTGGAGCATGAGGAAGGCATATTGGAGCTGGGCTGCATCAATATCCTGCTGCAGCCCTTTGTGGAGAACGCCGTCATGCATGGCATCGCAAAGAACAAGGCAATTAAAGAGTGCCATATAACCATTGATATCCGAAGAGAGGACCAGGAGGTCATATTCCGGATCACGGATGACGGAAGCGGAATGACACAGGAGGAGCTGGAGCAGATCTTCCGGCAGAATACCTATAAATCCACACACGGCTATGGAGCGCAGAACATCAATTTCCGTATTAAGCTGTTCTATGGAGAGCAGTATGGTGTCTCCTACCAAAGCGGACCCGGGAAGGGTACCTGTGTAACAATCCGCATTCCGGCCCTGACGGTGGAAGAAGCGGAGCAGATGGATACAAGATAAGCAGCTCCAATTCGATCTGTCCTGCTTGAAATAAGGTGATTGTGCGGAACCTTGGGCGGGAATATTATAAGAAAATACTACTTGACTTTGACGTCGCGTCGCACTTTATACTAATACCGAAAGGTGGTGCCGAACATGAATTTAATGACTATAACCGAAATATCAAGAAGCTTCAATATCTCAACCCGGACGCTCCGGTATTAAGATGGCGATATAATAGCGTCTGAAAACTGAAATGAACCGTTTGAACAGAAAGCTTTTCTAAGATAGGTAAAGCTGAAAAATTCACAACCCGCCAGAAGCCATCCTGGGAGAAACCGCCTTCCGCCGTAAGAAGACGGTGAATGTGAGGATCCAATTCCAGAGGGCTCCCAAGGTATGAAGAACACAGACAAAGCCAGAAACAAAATTTTTACTTTTGTTCATCCTGTATTTTATAACTGGTACTGTTGATTACCTGTTTAATTAGCTGCAGAGACATCTGCACCGGAATATATTCTGCTAAAACATCGCACCATTAATATGCCTGCGAATAGCTTCAAAGCTGACCTCGCTTAGATCATGCTCGACCTTGCAGGCGTCTCTGCGGGCATTTTCCTCGTCTACGCCCAAAGCCATCAACGCACTCGTAAGGAGTTTGTGCCGTTCATAGATCCGGGACGCGATTTCCATTCCCTCTGAGGTCAGCG
The DNA here is from genome assembly GCA_023424995.1 of Bacillota bacterium. Classification (GTDB taxonomy): domain Bacteria; phylum Bacillota; class Clostridia; order Lachnospirales; family Lachnospiraceae; genus Mobilitalea. The sequence goes on from JAFADH010000380.1 coordinate 6,126, forward strand.
TAATCTGGCTGTCTTTATCCATAGTGAGATATCCGTTTTCTCTGAGACGCTTAACCGCGAATGACACGCTCGGTTTTTTTACACCCAACTCTTTCGCAATATCAACGGAACGGATATATCCGTGCTTTTCCTTCATAATCAGCATTGCCTCAAGATAATCCTCGGCGGATTTTCGGATTTCCATTTCAACACCTCCTTATCAAGTGTATATATTATACATTGTTTTCTTTTTGCCGCCCGAATTCAAGCTGTAAGGCTTAATTTATTAGCGGCTGTTCTTTGGAAAAGCAGCCTCTTACGAGCTTTTCATAATGCTTTATTACAACTAACTTGATCATACTTCTTATTTTCTTTCGTGTCAATGCCGGGTATGAAACCGCTTCTTAGCATAGATAATTAAAACCAGTCGATCCGATAATAGCACTTTACCATAGTGTACAGAATAGATTTTCTATGGTACAATTTGAGTTAGCTGATACTAACTAACAAATTTACCATAGAGGTGTGCTGTGAAGATAGATAACAACCAATCACATTTTACACAAGGGGAAATCGCGGCCGCAATCCAGATCTGGAACCGGGCGGCTATTTCCCTTTTGGATATTCGTCACAATTTAATCACTCCGGGAGAAGCTATCCGCAATTATCGGCTGCCCGCCGGCGCCTTTTTGTACACAGGCGGAGGTAAAGCGGAGATTACGCTAAATGACACCGCATTTACCGTGGATCGTTTCGGCTTGTTCCACGGCGGCAAAGGCACGCAGCTGAGCATTCAGCCCCAATGCGACTGGCTGGAATACTATATGGTGCTGTATAAGGCCGGGGAACCGCCTTTTCACAGACGGGAATATACCCGGCTAATTGAGAGTAATAACCCCTTTCGGCTGCAGTATGGGTTTCCGCCAGAGAATCCTATATTTATTGCAGAGCTGCTGCGGAAAATGTATGAGAGATGGAAAGGTCCTACTCCGCTTAACCTGTTTTACGGTAAATCCGCCTTCTATCAGCTGGTATATGCAGTTTATGAGGAACTGGAACGAGGCTCGGTTTGTATTTTTGAACCGGATAGCGTTGTCATGACCATGCGGTATCTGGATGAGCATTACGGCGATGAGATTTCCATGCAGGAGCTTTGCGGAATGTTGGGCATCAGCTACAGCCATTTTTATAAAAGCTTCAAAGAAAGAAATGGAGTAAGCCCGCAGGAATATTTGATTCAAGCGCGTCTTTCCGCCGCAAAGCATTGGCTTCAAGACAGCGATATGCCCATGCGAAAAATTGCGGAGCACTGCGGATTTACGGATGAACGCAGTTTTTACCGTCTGTTTGCCAAGTGCTTTGGAGTTTCTCCCAATACCTATCGAAAGAATTCACCACTGCAAGGAAAAGATATCACCATTGAAAACGAGTTTTCTTTTCAGTATAATGAGCAAAGTCGAGTTAGTCATGACGAACTCAAAGGAAAAGGAGAAACTTTTATGTTTAAACAGATAAGAAGCAAAGCGGTTATGGCGGCGGCACTGAGCCTTATGCTGCTGCTCTCGGCTTGTGGCACAGTACCGGAAAATACCGGCAAAGCAGATCCCACGCCGACTTCGGCGGTGACGGCACAAGTGGCGGAAACGGAGGGGGTGCAGCCTGTGGAGAATGGGACAAGGACAATCAGCACTGTAATGGGCGATATTGAGATTCCTGCAAACCCGCAGCGGGTGGTAGTAAATTGGTATATCGGCGAGGTGCTTGCGACCGGGCTCAACGTAGTCGGATACAATTGCTGGGCGCAGGAGACCATGCCCTTCTACGACCAGATGATAGCGACTACAAAGCTTGAAAACTGGCAACAGGAAGATGTTATGGCGCTGGAGCCGGATCTGATTATCACCTACAGCAAGGATGATTTTGAAACATTCAGCAAGATTGCTCCGGTGCTTGTCATTGATGAAAGCGTTACTTCTCCAGAACGTTCCCGCATCATAGGAGACGCAACCGGCCACAGTGAAACGGCCAACAAAAACATTGAAACCTTCGAAGTCAAGCTTGCCGCTGCCAAGGAAGCTTTTCAGAGCGAAGCCTTTGAGGGCAAGACGTTCAGTATTATGGAGGATTGGGGTGCATCCGGGGACTGGAGCGGCGTAGCTTATGAAACAGGGTCCCGCGGCGGGACGCTCGTGTATAAATACCTCGGGCTGCAGTATCCGGATAAGCTTGCGCAATTGATTGAGTCAACCGGAGAAGGAAGAAATACCCTCAGCTATGAGGTCGCCCACGAATATTTTGGAGACTATATTCTCTGGTTCCGACAGGCAGGAAAGGAATCGGAATACGCAAAGACTGACATATGGAAGAGTATCCCTGCAGTAGCGGAAGGCCGTGTTTTGGAAATTCCAGGTGAATATCAGGGGCTGTTCTACTATGATGATGTCTTAAGCCTTACCGCACAGCTGGACTATTTAGTGGATGCCCTCAATGCACTGGCCGATTAGAATGCCGACGCAGAGGAAAATCAACACCTCGCCCGAGAGATGCAATCATTGGAATAGGAGCACAACTGTGGTTGTAAAAGCGCTCCTTGTATGGTATGCTCTAAGTTAGCTGTATCTAACCATCTGCTATACCATAGAGGTGCACGTATGAACATAGATAATAAAATTTCATCCAACTTTACACAAAAGGAAATCGCCGCCGCGATCCAGATCTGGAACCGGGCGGCTGTTTCCCTTTTAGATATCCGCCATAATTTAATTTCCCCCGGAGACCCCCTTTTGCGCTATCGTATGCCCGCCAGCACCTTTGTATATGCCGGGGGCAAGGCTGAAATATCGCTGAATGACACCACATACGGCGTGGAGCGCCTGGGATTATTTCACGGAGGGAAGGGAACAGAGCTATCAATCCGGCCCGTTGGCGGCTGGCTGGAATACTACATGGTGCTGTATAAGGCTGCGGAGCCTCCCGTTCATAAAAAAGAATATCTAAGGCTTTTGGAGCAGGTGAACCCTTTCGGGCAGCTGTACGGTTTTGCGCCGGACAACCCGCTTTTCTTTGCGGAGCAGCTTCGAAGGATGTATGAAAAATGGAATGGCCCCACGCCGCTGAATCTGTTTTATGGAAAATCCGCTTTTTATCAATTGGTGTATGAAATCTATGAGGAACTGGACAAAGGCAGGGTCAGCATTTTTGAACCCGATATGATTGCACTGGCGCAGAGGTACCTGGACGAGAATTACGGCGAAGCCGTATCCATACAGAATATGCGGGAGGTGCTGGGAATCAGCAATTCGCATTTTCACCGCCTCTTCACGGCTCGTACAGGGCAGAGTCCGCAAGAATATCTTATCAGCCGAAGGCTGGACGCCACCAAGCAATATCTTTCGGATACTGACTGCACCCTCCGGGAAATCGCTGCCAAATGCGGTTTTTCGGATGAGCTGAGCCTGATGCGTATGTTTCGCAAGCATGTTCATATGAGTACAACAGAGTACAGGGATATTTGTGCATCCCAGATGGGATATCTGCCCATAGATAACATCCTGCCTTTTCCGTATAATGAGAAAGGTCAAGTTAGTCTTGACGAACTCAAAGGAAAAGGAGGAACTTTTATGTTGAAACAAATGAGAAGCAAAGCGGTAATTGCAGCTGCATTGTCGCTGATGCTCATGCTTTCGGCTTGCAGTACAACACCGGCAAATACCGGCGGAGCAGATTCTGCACCGACTTCTGCGACAACCAGTGAGGTGACAGAAACGGAGGTTACGGAGCCGGTGGAAGAAGGGACAAGAACGATCAGCACTGTTATGGGTGATGTAGAGTTATCTATGAATCCGAAGAGGATCATCGTACAATATTTAATGGGCGATCTGGTCGCTTTGAACGTAATACCCGTCGGCATATCGACGGTTAACGAGGGAGCTGTTTATGAAAGAGAGCTGGCCAATGTAACGGTTGTCGGTATATGGGAGTTTGAGCCCGAAAGCATTATGGAACTGGAACCGGATCTTATTATTCTGGCAAGTGACACTCAATATGACGATATGTCGAAAATCGCACCGACAGTGCTGGTACCTTACGGCTCTATGACTACCGAGGAGCGACTGACTTTTTTAGGCGAGGTTCTGAATCGGCCGGATGAAGCTAAAGCCGCGTTGGCGCAATATGAAGCTGCGGTTTCTGAAGGGAAAGTGAAGCTGGTCGAGGCAGGGCTATCTGACATTACAGTATCCGCCATGCAGGTTACCGACGAACTTATCTCTGTGGCTGGAAATAAACATGCGCTGGGCACCGTGCTTTATGATGAATTGGGGTTGAAAGCGCCCAAAGCCGTGCAGACGGATATTATTGACGCCGGTGAATACTGGGGTGGTCCCTCCATGGAGGTGCTTTCCAACTATTGCGGAGATTATGTGTTCCATCTGGGTAATATTTCGGACAGTATTTCGGGAAATGCTGTTTGGAAATCTATTCCTGCTGTAAACCAGGGGAATGTGATGGTCATGAACTCCGCACTTACCTATTATACTGATATTTCTTCTGCGACGGCTATGGTGAACAATGTGGTGGAGCAGCTTTTGAATACACAAAACAAGTAATGAGCTTAATCATTGTTATCGATGAGGAGGCCGCCGAGAAGTTTTCCAAGATAGCACCAACGGTTCTTGTCCCTTACGGAGATATGACGCAGGACGAACGGATTACCTTTATAGGAGAGGTTCTTAACAGACAGGATAAAGCTGCCGAGGCAATCAGTACGTACAATACAACTGTTCAAACTAAGTATATAGCAGAAAAGTTGTTAAGTGCTGCTGAATAAACTTCCGGCTTTTTTGAAGCAATTTAATGGGCATATATTGCTTCAAAAGAGAGAAATCGCCACCCTATATGAGAGATTAAGCCATTGGAAAAGGCGGGCTGTTTTCGTATAATAAACAGCGGGAGTTAGTCTTGACGAACCAAGTTATACATTCATAACAAGTACATGAAATATTATACACAGAAAAAATTACTTATTGAAAGGATCAATGAACATGCAACATCTCCCTGTAAAACAGCGGAAGCACGGCGCGGCCCGCTTCACGCTGTATATGCTGGCGGGGACGGGACTTCTGATACTGATGTCGGCGGCGTCGATCAGCTTCGGCGCCGTCGATATGAGTTTGTCCACATCCTGGGGGGCGATTTTCAACTTCGATCCAGACCTGACGGAGCACCAGATTATCCGGAGCCTCCGCTTTCCCCGTACCGTGGCCGATCTCGTCGTCGGGTGCAGCCTTGCCATCTGTGGCGCGCTGATGCAGGGCACGACCCGAAACCCTCTTGCCGATTCCGGCCTGATGGGTATTTCTTCCGGCGCAACCTTTGCGATGGCACTGTGCATGGCATTTTTGCCTGCCCGTACCTATGGGCAGATGATGCTGTTTGCCTGCCTGGGGGCAGCCGTCACCACCGGCATGACCTACTTTATCGCCTCTCTCGGCAAACAGGGCATGACACCCCAACGGCTGGTGCTGGCCGGTATCTCCATATCCATGCTGTTCAGCGCGTTTTCTCAATACATATCGCTGAAATACCGGCTCGGACAGGCACTGGCCTACTGGACGGCCGGAGGCACCGCCGGAGCCAAATGGAGCGAGCTTGC
>JAFADH010000003.1 GCA_023424995.1 Bacillota bacterium
ATGTATAAGGAGTTCATTTACATGAAAATTATGAAGGCGCAATATGACGATCTGCAGAGTATACTTGAATTGCAATTTCTTGCATATCAGAGCGAGGCCGAGTTGCTGAATAATTATGAGATACCGCCTCTAAAACAAACCCTATCAGAAATTCGGAATGAATACGCAAAGGGCGTTATCCTGAAGGCAGTTGACAGCAGCGGCAGAATTATTGGTTCTGTTAGGGCATATCAGGATTGTGACACAGTTCATATCGGCAAGCTGATTGTACATCCGGAACATCAAAAAAAGGGGATAGGTACTGCGCTGCTGCATGAGATTGAAACCGTCTGTCCCTCAGCCCGTTACGAACTTTTTACAAGTGACAAAAGTCAAAACAACCTTAGACTTTATGAAAAATCAGGCTATGAGCGTTTCAAAGAGCAGGAAATGACGCCAACATTACGTTTCATCTTTCTACATAAAAAAATATAACGTTCATTATCGTAATAAAGTTACCCATATAAAAGGCTGTCTCAAGCTAAAGATTTGATAGTAACTTACACAAGAATAGTATTTATACCATAAGAATGAGCTTTGAAAGGGGGTTATAATACCCCTCAAAGCTCATTTTTGTACATTTCCTTACAACAAAGCTATTTTGCTACAGCCCGCCGAAAGTTCGCCAGGCTCATTTGTGATGTCATTTAAAAGTACCATCGAGATATGTTTTCAGGACACCCTCTTTAGCTTTCTCATCTATATTTTCCAATACTGTAAAAATATAAAACATACAATTTCAGTTTCATCAAACTATAGTATCATAACCCCTTCAATCAATTCAGACTCGACCACAATGCTTTTCAGTAAAGCATGCCAAGCTCAGGGAGCAGGGGAGGTGCCGGAGGGACGGGGGAGCTTTTTGGGAAACATCTTGTCAAGGCCGTGATTGTACTTGGTACAGGGAAAGCCGGGAAGAAAAGTGTACATCACCTGAGGGGAGACGGACACGGACGTCCGGCTCAGGGGCATTGAACATGGATGTTCATATGCGCCGACCTCCAAATTGCCGTTACGTATATCCCACTTTTCTTCCCGGCATTCCCTGTACCTAGTGCAATAGGCCGCAGACAACGTTTCCAAAAAAGCTCCCCCGCCCCTCCGGCACCTCCCCTGCTCCCGTTCCTTAGTTAACACCCCAAATCATACCATAACAATAATCTTCCCCTTACCAGCCGGTACAATAACCGTATCATTCCCTATCACTTCAAAATTACCGTTATCCACCGAAGTAACCTTCGTAACATTAACAAGTATAACCTGATATGATTTGCTGCTCTTGACCTCTATTATAATGGTATCACCTCTTTTTACCGCCTCAGCACTCAGCTCCAGCTTTGCCGTATCATCATACACTACTGTTGTAGACGGAACATCCTCTGCTAATTCATAAACCCGAAGCGTCACATCCTCAGAATAATCATACACCGCATCATCATCTCTGGAACCGACTGCGATAATACTGCCCTCCTTCACCAGAAGCGGAATGCTCAGATACTCATGCTTCTCCCTGTACCAGCGTCCTCCCAGCTTCACTTCACCGGTCAGATACTGGGTCCACCTGCCCTCCGGAAGATAATACTGGGCAATTCCCTCCTCATTGAAGATAGGTGCAACCAATAACGAATCCCCCAGGATATACTGCTTATCCAGATGGGCGCAGGTGGGGTCGGAGGTGAATTCCATCACCATACTGCGCATGGAAGGAATACCATGCCTGGAGGTCTCGACTGCATTGCGGAACAGATACGGCATCAGGGAAGCCTTTAAGCGTGCAAAGGTCCGGACCACCTCCACCGATTCCTCATCATAAGCCCACGGAACCCGGTAAGAAGAGCTTCCGTGAAGACGGGAGTGGGTGGATAATAAGCCGAAGGCGCACCAGCGCTTATATACATCCGGTGTAGAAGTACTTTCAAATCCTCCGATATCGTGGCTCCAGTAGCCAAAGCCGGACATAGTCAGCGACAAGCCGCCCCGCAGGCTTTCCGCCATGGATTCATAATCGGACCAGCAGTCTCCGCCCCAGTGCACGGGGAATTTCTGCCCGCCGGCTGTTGCACTCCGGGCAAACAGTACCGCTTCCCCTTTCCCGCGTTTCTTCTCGATCACCTCGAATACTGTCTTGTTATATAAATAGGTATAGTAGTTGTGCATCTTCACCGCATCGGAACCGTCATAATATTCTGCATCTGTAGGAATTCTCTCGCCAAAGTCCGTCTTAAAGCAGTCAACTCCCATATCCAGTAAAACCTCCAGCTTCTCGGAGAACCATCTCCTGGCTTCCGGATTGGTAAAGTCCACAATGGCCATGCCGGGCTGCCACATATCCCACTGCCATACGTCACCGTTGGGACGCCTGATGAAATATCCTTCCTTTACACCTTCCTCGAACATGGAGGATTCCTGTCCGATATAGCTGTTGATCCATACACAGATCTTCAGTCCTTTTGCCTTCAGCCGCCGGAGCATTCCGGCAGGGTCGGGGAATACCCTGGAATCCCAGAGGAAATCACACCAATGGAAATCCTTCATCCAGAAACAGTCAAAATGGAATACCTTTAACGGAATCCCTCTCTCCGCCATTCCGTCCACGAAGCTGTTCACTGTTGCTTCATCATAATTCGTTGTAAAGGAGGTGGACAGCCAGAGTCCAAAGGTCCATGCCGGAGGCAGTGCGGGCTTGCCGGTCATATCCGTATAACGCATCAATACCTCCTTCATGGCAGGCCCGTTGATTATAAAATAATCAAGCCCTTCTCCGGGAACCGAGAATTGAACCTTCTTTACATTCTCGGAGCCTACTTCAAAGGATACTTTCTCGGGATGGTTCACATAGACACCATACCCTTTGTTAGAGATGTAGAAGGGTATATTCTTATAGGACTGCTCCGTGGAGGTGCCTCCGTCCTCATTCCAGATATCAACAGTCTGTCCGTTCTTTACAAATGGTGTGAAGCGTTCGCCCATTCCATAGATCAGTTCGCCCACGGACAGGGACAGACGTTCCCTCATATAGGTATCATGCTCCGAACCGTCATCATAAGCCAGACCTCTCCAGTCTGTCTTGACATATGCCAGGTCTCTCCACCCGCTGTCAGTGATCTTCTCTTCTCCGCGGTAGAAGGTCATCTTCCAATCGGAACGCTTTATCTCCACGCGGAGGGTTCCGCTGGCAGCCTTAATGATGTCGCCTTCCTCCTCCACGGAAAGCTTGCTTTTTTCGTCAATCAGGATATCAAAATCCGGAGCTTTCTTCTGAACTCCCAGGTAATGATCCGCCCTGATTCTAAGGACCTCAGGAGCAGGAGCCGATATACGGACCGTAATATTGGGGCCGCCCAGGGTATCTCCTCTATGATTAATCTTATGCGTCGGTGCAGTCAGTCTTAAGAGATTCTCTTCTTTTTTTGAGAAATACACCTCAGCCGGAGAGAAAACCTCCGTTCCCTCCTTATGCATCCAGCATCCGTTGCTAAATTTCATATATACCTCCATTCTGCTGTCCCGGACAGCCATATACAATAAATATAAATTATTCACGAAAGAAATGAAATTGCTATTATTATACATAAAACATATAAAAATTATAGCATAATATAAAAAAGCGGCATCTGGATTGATCCTGAAATCAATGCATAACCGCTTTCCATACTGATTAACCTTCTATAACATCAAGTAAGGTGAATATTTTATTGCGTTCCATATCACGGAGAATTCCTTTGGTCAGATACTTCCGCATGGTCTTTTTATCCGCCCACAGATACTTAACGTGTTCCTCGGACAGGATGACCTGATCACTTTGACTGTAACAGAGATAACTCAGAATGACGGTCTGACGGTTCTCTTTAGTCTGGAAGGTGGACGCGTACAAAAGCCTGTCAATCTGAATCCGTAACCCTGCTTCCTCCATGACCTCCCGTCTGAGACCCGCCTCCAGATCCTCGCCGAATTCCAGCTTGCCGCCTGCGAATTCCCAGGAGCCGTTTCCGCTTTGCTCCCCATAGGAGCGTTGTATGATGAGAGCCTTCCGGTCATATAGAATAATTGCTTTCAAAGCAACAACAATCTTGTTTTCCATTATCCTACCTCACTGTTTTAATGTCCATAACCGCCGCAACTGAATAGTCACCTGTCTTCATTATATACCCATAGACTTAAAATATCAATTCTGATGTAACCATTCGACAGGCAAAATCGTCTATAAAAAGAATGATACTTAAAACAATATCCCCTCTTCGGGTTTATTCCAAATCAAAAATGTACTATAATTCATCTAAGTTCAACGATCCAATCACGCAGATATACTGTCACTCTGACAGAACGGAGACAACCATGAAAAAATACATCTTAGTCCTGACCATGCTATCAATGATTACAATTTTGACCGGATGTAAAACATCCTCCAAAGATGACTCGAAAGAAAATATATCTCCTGCCATATCAGCATCACCTGCTCCCACTGCGGCTTTAACGGATGCTCCCGCCATACCGGACGTCACTTCATCCCCGGAAGCGGATGGTAAGGAGCCCTCCCTGGAAACAGACTCTCCGGGGCCTTCCCCTGAGGCAGATCCTTCCGGTGTATCAGACCCCTCGGACTCATCGGATCCCGCATCATCTTCGGATTATGCATCCATTGCAGATAATATTATCCGGGATATGACGCTGGAGGAAAAGGTGGGACAGCTGTTCTTCGTACGCTGCCGCAGAGAAACTGCGGAAGCGGATATAAAAAAGTATCAGCCCGGAGGATATATTTTATTTGCTCCTGACTTCACCGACGGCAGCAGGGAATCCGTAAGCAGGACAATTCATAACTATCAGAAGCTCTCGGCACTTCCCCTGTTGATCGGGGTCGATGAAGAAGGCGGCACGGTAAACCGTATCAGCAGATACCCTGCCTTCCGTTCCGAGCCCTTTCGGTCACCCCAGGAATTATACGCGGAGGGAGGTATGGACCGGATAGCATCCGATACCCTTGAGAAAGCACAGCTGTTAAAAAGCCTCGGCATTAATGTAAACCTGGCTCCGGTCTGTGATATATCCGTGAACCCGGAGGACTTCATCTACAGACGTTCCTTCGGCCAGGATGCTGACGCTACGGCAGAATATGTTAAGACGGTAGTTGAGGCCATGTATTCCGAGAGGATCGGGAGCACCTTAAAGCATTTTCCCGGCTACGGCAATAATGCGGATACACATACGGGTATTGCCATTGATGACCGAAGCCTTGAGAGCTTCTATGAATATGATTTTCTTCCCTTCAAGGCGGGGATCGCAGCCGGAGCCGGCAGCATTCTGGTCTCCCACAACATTGTCAATTCCATGGACCCGGACTATCCCGCTTCTTTATCTGCTAAGGTGCACCGGATACTGCGGGAGGAACTGGAATTTGACGGTGTTGTCATGACCGATGACCTGAGTATGGAGGCTGTCACCGGGTATACCAACCATCAGGCGGCGGCGATACTTGCCATACAGGCAGGCAATGATCTGGTGGTCGCCTCGGATTATCAGCTTCAGATTCCCGCTGTTATTGATGCAGTAAAAAACCGCACCATTTCTGAGGATCAGATCAATGATGCGGTCAAAAGGGTTCTCATATGGAAGCTGTCCCTTCAATTAGAGTTTAAAGACTAACGCACTGTCTCATTCAACGATTTCCAGACCTCCGTTGGTCCCTGCGCCTTCATATAAGATGCGTCCCGTCCGGTCGGAGAGACGTATCCTGACAGCCGCATCCAGGCTCTCCGTTATGCTCCGGCTCATCTGCCCGTTCACCGGCGCCTTGATCTGCCCGCCCCTGCCGGAATTGCTGATGCGCAGATCCAGACGGAACCGGCAGTCCTTAACGGCAATCCGCAGCACATTATTATTGCCGGACAGCTCACTGATCCTGGCACCATTACCCGTAGTAAACATAATCAGCCTCTCCTTATACCGGAACAACACAATAAATCCGGTAAAACTGCCGCGCATTAACGGTATTTTGGCTATGCTGAGTGACAGGGATACATCGTCCGCACCAAAATGATTGGATTGAAACCACACCCAGGACTGAGGCATGGAGCTTCCCCAATCCTTCTCAATATAACCCTTGCCGCCGTTGAAGACCGCCTTCGAGCCGTTGATTTTCAATCTGCCCTTGATTTCATGCTGAATACTTATAATATCATGGTGGCATTCCATCCCCGGAACAAAATGAAACCACCCCATAACACCCGGATTAAAGGCGGTACGCGGATATTCAATTATATCACAGAAGAACAGGTCACCCTGGATACTGATCCCATCACCGTTAAGATTTAACCGGATCCTGCTTTTTGAGAAATAATTATCACCTATCATGAATTCGAATTTTGCAGGATTATAACTGAACTCGTTAATATCATAATGAAAATTGCTTACTTTATTATTCATATCAAGAATCTGGATAAATGCATGGGTATCGTTGCGTTCCAGGGAGATTCCCGGAATAATGGCATAAGTATGCTCTCGTTTACTATCTGTTATCTTAAAATACCAACCCTCAAAATAATTATCACGTTTATATTTTCCCTGAAATAGATACGGATGTGTGATTTTCGTTAAGCAATACATAATGATCTCCTTATTTGATCTGCAGACAGTACAGGCCTTATTGTTTTTCAACCTTACTTAATGCATCGGCAGGATCCGAATATTGTTCCTTAAAATCTCCCCTCATTACCTTCAGGGCAGTCTTTTCCCCATGGATCTCCTCTGCTGTCCTTACACCCCATCTACGGTAGACGGGCAGAATCGGACACCATCCGTAGAAGGCATGCCATAGCATGAAGCCGCCTACCGCACCGGTAAGCAGGAACCATATTCTGCTCAGTTTAATCCCCAGGTAAGAGCTTAGCAGAATTAACAGCGAAGCATTCACCTCAAGGATGCGCTCAGTGTCCCATTCCTTGTCCAGTGTCTGAATACGCTCCGAGATCTCATCTTCCGTACCGTTCTTGAATAAATTCAAATTCTTAATTGTCTGGTTTCGTATCTCCGAATTCGTCAGCGGATCCGTACGAAGGAATACGCGCCGGGAAGTAGGAGGAAAAATATTCTTTTTCTTCAATAACATCACCACCTTTTACAATATAAGTTAGTATGTGTGTTATAGAAGATAATATTCAAGACAGATGCATCCCCGGAAGACAGTGCATTTTTACGAACCTGTCCAGGAAAATGACATGCATGATAAGTGCAGCTGCGTATCATGTAATATAATAAACTTGATATTTACTATTTACAGATCCGTGTTTTTTGTTACAATAAAACAGAACGAATTATTATGAGAGGATGATTACGAATGAAACTATTATGGAGACTGGGAAAGGAAGCCATCCGGTATAAATTCTTATACATAATTGCTATCCTGTCAACCTTTGCCTTAACCCTTATTAATCTGGCGGCTCCGAAGCTTTTATCTTCCATGACAGCTCTGATCCAGCAGGGTAAGACCGAGGGCTGGCAAGGCAGACTGGCCGGTCTTACCCTGTCGCTTTTGTTACTTTATCTGTTTCGGATTATTTTCCGTTATTCCAGTAATTATCTGGCACACAAAGCCGCCTGGAATCTGGTGGAGGATATCCGCGTTAAGATCTACAGTAAGATTCAGGATTTCTCCATGAGCTTTTTCCACGATAAGCAGACGGGCGACTTAATGAGCCGGGTGGTCAATGATACCGCAACCTTCGAATTGCTCTATGCGCATATCATACCTGAGATGGTCACTAATGTCGTGACCTTTGCCGGTGTTATGCTCATCCTGTTGAGCATCAATGTAAAGCTTGCTCTATTGACCTGTATACCGGTCCCTTTCATATTGATCTCAGGATGGATATTCTCCGCTAAGATACGTCCGAACTTCAAAAGATCCCAGAAAGCTCTGGCCAGGCTCAATGCAAAGCTGCAGGATAACTTCTCGGGAATTCATGAAATCCAGGCCTTCGGTCAGGAGGAATATGAGAAGGTACAGGTGACCCAGGGTGCCGGTGCTTATACCAAGGCTATTCTTCATGCCTTAAACTTAAGTGCGGCCTTCCATCCCGGAGTTGAATTCCTGTCCTCTGCCGGTACCGTTATCGTCGTGGGGGCAGGCGGACTCCTCGCTTTCGGCAATCAGCTGTCCATTCCTGATATCGTAGCCTTCCTGCTGTATCTCTCCCTCTTCTATGCACCCATAACGAATCTTGCCCGTATCCTGGAAGATATCCAGCATGCCTATGCAGGCGCCGAACGTGTCATGATGGTACTTGATACCCCTAATGATATTACCAATGTACCGGGGGCTGCAGAATTAAAGGATGTGAAAGGAAATATCACCTTTGAGGACGTTAATTTCGGCTACGAAGAGAAGGTCCCGGTATTAAGGGATATTAATTTCACCTGTAAACAGGGACAGATGATCGCTCTGGTAGGTCCCACCGGTGTAGGAAAAACCACACTGACCCAGTTAATCTCCCGCTTCTATGATCCCACCTCGGGCCGTGTCCTCATTGACGGAAAGGATATCAAAGGAGCCACCCTGCAGAGCCTGCGTTCAAATATTGCTCCGGTGCTCCAGGATACCTTCCTGTTTAACGGAACCATTGCCGAGAACATCGGCTATGCGGATCCCGAGGCAGATCACGATGAGATTATCGCAGCTGCCAAGGCGGCCAGAATCCATGATAATATCATGGATATGCCGAACCAGTACGAAACCCAGGTAGGCGAGCGCGGCATGCGTCTCTCCGGCGGTCAGAAGCAGCGTATCGCAATTGCCCGCGCCATCCTCAGGAAAGCTCCGATCATTATCCTGGATGAAGCCACCGCCTCCGTTGACGTGGAGACGGAGCGTGAGATCCAGAAAGCCATTGCCGATCTGGCAGGGACAAGGACCATCGTAGCCATCGCTCATCGCCTGTCAACCATACAGAATGCGGACATGATACTGGTACTGGAGGAAGGAAGAATCGTACAACGGGGTACCCACGCGGAATTATTGCAGCAGGAGGGTCTTTATAGGAGATTGAATCATGCCCAGAGCCGTTCCGCTTCTTAGCTGGAATATAATAGTGCCGCAACTGTGCTGTCGAGTATAATTAAATTTGTACCTTTCTGATCTTCATTGCTTAAATTTTATAAAATCCCGGAAATGCAATACGGACTGGAACTCTTTACTGCATTTCCGGGATTTTTATATTGAATAATTAAACCGAAAATCATAGTCTGTATAAATAGCGTTTACACAGAATGAATTACAGAGCCGCATTAGAGTCGGGAAAACCAATGATGACCTTGAACAAATCTCCATCGATAATCACCTGAAAATCACCGCCGCATACTTTAGTAAAGCTTTCTGCTATGGATAATCCCAGGCCGCTTCCTTCCTCCGTTCTTGCCTCATCAGCACGGACGAATCTTTGAAGTATCTCGGCTGCGGTAAAGTTCATCTCATAATTGGCCGTATTTTTAACCGTTGCTATGGCTTTATCCTCCGTAATGTCCAGATCGATATAAATCCTGGAGCCCTGCAATGAGTACTTTAAAGCGTTATCCAGGACATTCTGGAATACCCTGTATAATCTTTTCCCGTCGGATTTGATATTAACCGGTACTTCCGGCAGCTTTGTCTTAATCTGCAGCCCGGAGGCGGTTATCCTGTCCTCCAGCTCAACCAGGGTCTGCTCAATCAGCCGTTTCAGATCCAGAACCTCATACTCCGGCTTCACATCACCGCTGCTGCTCCTGGCAAGCTCGAATAAGTCCGTCACGATATTTTTAAGCCTGCCCGACTTTGCCTGTAATATTCTTATGTAATCCGAAGCCGTCTCAGAAAGCCCCTCTTCCCGGGACAGCAGATCAATATAGCTTATAATGGAGGTAAGAGGTGTCTTTAAGTCATGGGATACATTGGTGATCAGTGCTATCTTGGTCCGTTCCGACGCAATCTTGTCATTTAAGCTGATCCGGATATCCTGCTCCACATCACCGTATAATTTCTTATTTCCCCTCCAATACCAATAGGATATTGCTATGATACAGAATAACGGAATAAGAAATGACATACTCTCGAAGATGATCAATAATAAGGTTGCCAGAATGAAGACTATCATTGATACACTGAGAATCAACTGCCTGTGATACAGCTTTTGTGTTAATGATAATGCTTTGAAATAGCTCGGCTTAAACAGGTAATGAAATATACAGCTCCCGGCATGCTTTGCTTTTACGCAAAAAATATAAATAATGCTTTGCTTGACCAATGTGCCTGTCTTGTATCTTCTGATCACCGATAATAAAAAGGTTAATGCGATACTGTTACCCATAAGAAGCACAAGGATAAAAGCACCGGGAGAGCTTAAAGGAACATCAAAAAAATTACGGATCAGCACCCTGCCGTCCAAATCCCATAAAATTGTTATTATGAGGAGGAACAGCGGAAAAAAGAGTATTCCTTCGGGAAGATACCGGTCCAACCTTCCTTCATATACCGTATCATCCCCGGTTTTCTTACCGTTGGTCCGTACAAGGAATACGAGGAACAGGCCGCTTATCAATACCAGTATCGCTTCAATGGATATGTACCGTATTAATCCGTTCCTGTCTCTGGTCCATTGCTGCTGCTTCAGATCATAATATTCCTGTGTAAAAGCAATATAGCCAATATATTTCTCGTTAATGCGGTAATTATTGCTTGGAACAGTGATATCCCCGCTGATCCATTCCCCATTCTTTAGATAGAAAAATGTCCTGCCTGCATCCTCATAATAGCTTTGATCCGTATGGGCCGTATTAGTATATACCTCCATACCGTCGCTCAAATAATACTCAAAGGGTACTGTGTACGGACTATAAATCACCTCACTCAAGCCGTATACATCCCTTATCATATCGGAATAATAGGAACTGCTCTTCATGTAGTTATTTATAAACAGGTCCTCATAATTAAATCCCTTATGTTTAATCACTTCAAGGAACAGAACCGATGCGCTCACCATAATCACGGCCACGGCAAATGCCACCGCTTTTGTGACTCTGTTCCTGCTAATGCTTTTCCATTTTGTATCCAATGCCCCACACCACCTTCAGATAATTTGGCTCCTTCGGATTGATTTCAATCTTCTCGCGGATACGCCTGATATGTACCATAACCGTATTCTCAACGGTAAAGGCCGGTTCATTCCAGACCCGCTCATAGATCTCTTCGGCAGAGAACACAACACCCGCATGGCTCATCAGCAGCTCGATGATCTTATATTCCGTCGCTGTCAGCTTAGCCGGCTCACCGTCAACCTTCAGCTGTTTGCTCTCCTTATCCAGCATAAGGCCGCCCAGTATGATCTGATGGGTATTCCTGCGGTTTCCGATATCCCCTAACAGCATATACCGTCTCAGATGGCTTTTTACTCTTGCCACCAGCTCCTGGGGATGGAAGGGTTTTGTAATATAATCATCTGCTCCCATGGATAGTCCGAGAATTTTATCACTGTCTTCTGATTTGGCCGATAACAAAAGAATGGGAATATTCTTCCTCTCCCTGATCCGCAGGGTGGCAGACAATCCGTCCAGCTTCGGCATCATGATATCAAGTATGATAAGATGGATGCCATGATCCACGATCGCCTCCAGGGCGCTCATACCGTCATATGCCTTAATTACCTCATACTCCTCCTTAAGCAGCAGTTCAATTGCGTTTACAATCTCTTTGTCGTCATCCACAACCAGGATCCGTTCTTTTGCCATGTTATGTCCTCTTTCCGAAAGGCTGGTGCACCTTGCCGGTACACTAAGTGCATTGTAATATACAAACCTTTCATTTCATCGGATGGAAATCTTACAAATATCTTACAAAATAACCGAGCCGTTCATTTCCTTCTTAATCTGCCTCCAATCCGGCAGAAATTGATCCATATAAGCTTTGAACCTGCTGTTATGGCTTCCCTCCAGCAGGTGCGCCAGCTCGTGCACCACCACATATTCCAGGCAGCGCGGAGCTTTCTTGGCCAGCTGCAGGCTCAGGCAGATATTCCCGGTACGTGTATTGCAGGTGCCCCAGCGGGTCTTCATGTCCCGTATACGAAAGCCCGATGCCTTTACTCCCATAACCTTCTCCCAGTGTCCGATCAGATCCGGTATTCTTTTATTTAATTCCTCCCTGTACCAGCGGTCAAGGATACGCTTTCTTTCTTCCGTTATGCTGTCATGCTTACAGGTAAGAATAATCCCGTCCTTATGCCAGTCAATTCCCGAAGCTCCGGTCTTCTCGGACACCACAAGGGTGTACGGCATTCCCCATACGTAGATCTCTTCCCCCGTAACATACTTAAGCTCCTGATGGGTATGTCTCTGCCTGAGCTTCTCCTGCTGAAGCCCGATCCAGTCCAGCTTCGATAATACAAAGCTTCTGATTTCATCCTCACTCATACGCAGCGGCGCCGTTATATGGATACGCCCCTCCGGCGGCAGTACCTTCAGATACATGTTCTTGATTCTCTTGCGTTCCAGTTGGATGGATATCTTATTAATTATAATGGTCTTCAATTGTTTTCTCCGTCTTTCTCCAATATGTAATGTACAGGCTCCGTTCCGGTCCATGTTAGCTTCTTCCTCAGCCTCTAAACTCTTACAGTTATTGCCATGTGTATTATACAACAGAATACACGGCTTTGTATAGCAAGCAATTTTTTGATATTTTCATATAATGGATATGAAGATGTGATTAGCATCCGTTTTTCAGGCAACACTTAAACCATGAAAGTCCGTCGGATCAAATACCGCCGGCTAGGAAAGGGATGAGTATTACTATGATAACATTTATGAAACGATATAATATCCGGACAATTAAGAAAAAATTTATTCTGCTCTATGCGTTGAATGTAACGGACATTATCTTCACCTTATTATTATTGCAGACGGGGTACTTTAAAGAAGTAAATTTTCTGATGGTTAAGGCTGTACAGAGTCCGTTCATAAGTCTTGTACTTAAGGTTGTTCTTCCGGCTTTTCTGCTGATTTACATTTACCGTAAGATCCGCGGCTGTGATGACGGTCAGTTAAAAGCCTCAAACATAGCATTGAACATATCACTGTCCGTATATGCCTTCGTTAATCTGACACATCTGGTATGGGTTGCATTACTTCCTTTTTTTGTAATGTACACATGATAAATTGATTACATTGTATAAACAGGGCTGCCGCACAACTTATGCGGCAGCCCTGTTTCCATGCCTTTTACTGCATCCGGGAAGAATCCGTAATCCCCCGGCTGATGATCATATGGTACCCGTTGGACCTGTACGTAAGCTATAGCTCCGGTATTTCCCTTATAAACTTCAGCAGATCGTCAAAATCTCCCTGATGATAATGGGTATAATCTTCCTTCTCAGGACAGATCAGACAATCCTTCAGCAAAAAGGTATCCATTCCAAGCAAGGCCGCACACATATCCTCCCTCACATCATTTCCCACCATGATGCATTCCTCCGGCAGCTTTTCGATATTACGGAGAATTTCTCTGTAATAATCCAGATTCGGCTTACAGTACGAGCTGTTCTCATAGGTCGTGATCCACAGAAAATCCTCCGGATCAAGTCCCGCCCAATCCATTCTTGTAAGAGTGGCAATCCGGGGAAATAACGGATTGGTCGCAAGTACTACCTCATATCCCTTCTCCTTCAACAGCCGGATACTTTCTGCCGCATTGGGATGGGTGAAGGTGGTTTCCTTCGCTTCCAGGAATTCATTCCGGTAAAAATGATCAAATACCGGCTCCAGGCTTCTTCCTTCCTCTCCCATTAATCCGCAGAAATCCCGCCAGAAGCGCTGCTCGTTGGTCATGGCCCCGTCATTCTTTAACATCGCTCCGGTGGACTTCCAGACTGCTTTGGTCAATACATCGGGATTCTGCCCATGCAAGGCAGCCTTTTTGTATAATGCCTTAAAATAAGTATTAAGGAATAATTCCTGATCCGGCATAGGAAGAAGCGTGCCGTCAAGATCGAAAACAAATGTATTCATATGATATCCATGCCTTTCGCTTAAATATACCCAAGTTGCATGCCTATGATGTATCTTTTCGGCATTTCCTTTATATTAGCAAAAGCAGGATACAGAATCAACCGTAAATCCGGCAAATGTTCTGCTATTTCAGACCTTCATATGCTCTCAGTGTGATATATTCCTTAATGTTATCGCGGCAGGCAAAGCCTATCAGCGCAGCATACAGGACAAAGAAAAGCACGGTGACCAGAGAGGACCCGGCAATAAAGATTTCCAGAGGCAGCAGCATTAATGCAAACAGGCAGGTTACCGTATAGCGGCGGACCAGCGGCAATAAAATAAGGCTTGTTCCAAGCCAGAACAGGATCAGTACCGGATAGAAAGCCAGAAAGGCACCGAATGCGGTGGAAAGCCCCTTGCCTCCCTTGAATCTTAGCTGGAACGGGAATATATGCCCTGCGATAACCAGAAGCATGCTTATTAAAGTAATGATGTTCTCAACCTCCAGAATACGGCACAGGGTTATAATCAGAGCCCCCTTCAGGGCATCGCCTAAAAAGGTTATGATAAAGCCTCTCCTCCCGCCCAGCCTGCTGACATTATATGCGCCGGTTACGTTGGTTCCGACTTCTCTGATATCCTGCCGGTAAAAGAAGCGTATATAATAATATCCTGTATTGAAGCAACCTAATCCATAGCTCAGGATTATAATGATAATATTTTGTATATTCATATCTGCACCTCCAAAATCAAATTTACCGCAGACTTTGGTATTCCTTTTCAACTTAAATATATTATGCTATTGTGTCACATCTGTGGTGTTTTTCATGCAGTTACAAATTTCTTTCATAAAAATATGAAATAGAAGTATAAAATCCATATTAATTGTTTGTTTTTGTATATTTTGCAAGAATATTTTACCCCTTTCAGCCGGATTCACTATTGTTATTTTATCCATAATATGTTAAAATATGGATATATCGCCCTAATAGTAGGTCTATGGTCCCATTTTAAAGGAGGTGTTAATGCATATGCAGGATTATCTTTATATTGAAATCAATGTTATTGCGCTTATCATAATCTTTCTGATCTTATCAAACATGAGGCACAGGCTGGACTGGAATTTATTAAGTAACCGGATATTCCTGTCATTAATGCTTCTGACCACTGCGATTCTGGTTTTTGATATCATGACCAGGATTCTTAACGGCCGGTCCTCTCCTTTTGCACGTTCCACTCTCTCCATAGCAACATTTATTTATTTTTTGATTGAACCTGTGATCTGCCTTACTTTATCGCTCTATGTGGATTACCAGATCAACCGGAGCATTGACCGTATAAAGAATATTATCCTGCCCATGGCCTTTCCCGTTATGATCAATGCGGTACTGACCATACTCAACCTCTTCGGCCGATATTATTATTACATAGACAGCCATAACGTGTACCATCGCGGGGTCTTCTTTTTCCTGATGCCGGTCTTAAGCGGCATCTATATCATTTATGCTGCGGTCTATGTTCTGTGTGCCCGCAAGAGAATCCATGTTACCTACATATTCTCATATGTTTCTCTGATACTTCCTCCGTTAGTCGGTACCGTAATACAAATGATGTCTCCAAGCATATCCTTTATATGGATCGGTATGGCCTTATCCCAGCTGGTAATCTTTATGAACATCCAGAATGAGCAGATGCATAAGGATTATCTGACCGGATTGTTCAACCGCAGACAGTTGGATTTTTATCTTGACAGCCTGCCTCAGAAGAGAAATGTACATATAGCAGGGATTATGCTGGATCTGAATTCCTTCAAGCATATTAACGATCATTTCGGACATTATACCGGGGACGAAGCATTGAGGCATACCTCCGTATTACTGCAGAAGACCTTCGGAAAGAATGCTTTTTTATCCAGATTCGGCGGTGATGAATTCGTAATCTTCTTTGAAGTAAGTGACAGGTCGGAGATGGAGAAAGCCATTCAGGAACTCAGGGTGAACGTAAAGCTCTTTAATAAGACCAAAGCCCTGCCCTATAAGATAGATTTCAGCATCGGAGCAGACCTGTATCCCTGCGACAGCATGCTGAACGGACAGGATTTCTTAAATTATATTGACACGCTCATGTACCAGGATAAGCATACTCTGCTGCAGAATAAATTTTCCCCGGAGCAGATAAACGCTCCCATTACTTAATTGTAAATTCTTCTTACCAGAATGTTTCATCAAAAAAAAGCTATTATAAGGTGACTCCCCCTCACTGTGAAACATATATTAATACTAGAATTCCCTTGGAACAGAAAGAATAATGATGTGTATGCCTAATATAACCAATCATAAGGATACAATGCGGAAGATGACATTGAACGGGAGAGGACAGATCACCGTCGATCCTGATCTTGCCATTATACGTATCGGGGTACAGACAACCGGAGATAATGTAACAGAGACACAGAGCGAAAACGCCAGAATCAGCCAGAATGTTATAGATGCCTTAAAGCTCGTGGGAATTGATGAGATACAGACCAGGCAATACCGGATCGAGAAGCTGTATGATTATGTAAATGGAGCACAGATCGATCGCGGATATGAGGTACGTAATGTAGTGGAGATCCGGACCGGCGATATTGAACATCTCGGTACGATTATCGACACCGCGGTATATAACGGCGCCAATGTGGTGGATTCCATCCAATTCACATTAAGCGATCCCGATGCATATTATCAGCAGGCCTTGAATCTTGCGGTAGACAATGCCATCAGTAAAGCCGAAAATATTGCATATAACCTGGGTGTATTGACCAGCCCCATCCCCATGCTGATTACAGAAAACTATATCAATGCCATTCCCTTCTCGAATACCGTCGCCATGCGGGGTGAAATCGCAACTCCCATAGAATCCGGCGATATACAGGTGATAGCTAATGTGACCGTAGAATTTGAATATTAAATTAAAACGGATATAAAAGACTGTCGCATAATTTTACGACAGTCTCTTTTATTATTGAAGCAGCTCCGGCAGTTTTTCTATTCTCTTTTGCCCGGTTTCCAATTTCTTTGCTCCATTGATACCGGTAATATGTTTCTTTTTCTTCGTATAGGAAAGCTTCTTAAAAGCGGGTAACGCTTTTGCGGAAAGTATAATTTACCTTACAAATCATACCTGCTCCTCTTTTTCTTCTTCATTATCCAGGAACAGATCAAGAAATTTAATATAATCATCGTACGAGAACAGTTCACTTAATATACTCGTATTCGATCCGGAAGCTGAACTATTTGTGAAAAAAGCCGCCAGATTCCTTTGTACCGGAGGTACCGTCAGCAAAACCGTCCTGTTCTGCTCCGCACTCACGGCATTATCCGT
>JAFADH010000131.1 GCA_023424995.1 Bacillota bacterium
TACCTGCATAGTCCACAATAAAGTTAAGATCATTGCGGGATATTTTGTCATGAGCCATTTCTAAAATTTCCAGCGGTCTTTTGAGCTTACAGCGGTAAAACATAAATACCGCAAAAATGATGCAAATCGCTGAAATCAGAAAGACGGAAGCTACCTCGATCGCCTCCAGAAGCCTAAGTTTGCCCCTGACCTCTTCCTCAGAGGGATTTTCTGCTTCAAACCCGAAGATCATGTCTCCGTCGCTATAATACCCTGTTATAATATTTATATGATAATTTGAGGATATCCGCCGCTTTTCCTGTTCGCATAACGCGAATACGGTACCGATCAGCACCAGGGCAATAATGACCGAAGCACAGATAAAGAGAATCAGTGTCTTGCGCAAGGACAGATTCCTTATGAATTTTTTAACCGCTGCCATCGATAACCACATCCCCAAACCGTTTCAATATAGAGCTTACAGCCTGCGGCCGCAAATTTATGCCGTATCCGCCGGATATGCTCGGCCACCACATTGCTGTCACCCTCGCTGTCATATCCCCAAAGCCTCTCATAAATACGTTCCTTATCAAAAATCTGCCCAGGGTTTTGTGAAAGCAATTCAATGATATCAAATTCTTTTTTAGCAAAGCCGATCTCCTTGTCCTTCCAATTAACCAAACGTGCCGAATAATCAATGGAAAGCTCCCGGTCAAAAATAATTCTGGCCTTTTCCTTGTTATGATAACGTTTTTCGCGGCGTATGTGTGCGGACACACGTGCTTCCAGTTCCGCCACGGAAAAGGGCTTGATAATATAATCGTCACCGCCTGCGGCAAACCCCCGGACCTTGTCCGTATCCTCAATTCTGGCGGTCAGAAAGAGAATGGGACAGGTAACATAGCCGCGTATCCTCCTGCATACATCCAAACCGTCCATTTTAGGCATATTAATGTCAAGGAGAATAATATCCGGCTGCCGTTCCGCCTGTTTTACCGCCTCCGCGCCGTTGGATGCGGTCAGTACGTCATAGCCCCTGTTCTCAAAAAAGCTCCTGAGCATAGCGACAATATCCTGCTCATCATCTGCGATCAGTATTTTATCCGGCATGAAACCACCTCCCGTCCATAAGAGTATCCGTTAATTATCAACTTTTTATCAACTTTCTCAGCACTGCTCTTCCGGGATTTCGTTCCGCCCTCCAAATTTAATATAATTACATCTGCTTAAGCTATTATACCATATTCGCAGACTCATATGGTATTGGCACTTCGTGCCATGATGCGCACTCGCTTTGTTCGGCGCTGGACAATCTATGGTTTTAGACTGCATTGCTGCCCTGCTCCGTCAGCCTCCTCACCAGGGTAACCGCAGACTGTGCATCCTCGGAATAACCGTCCGCACCGATCTCCTCCCTGTAGCTGTCCGTAACGACTGCCCCGCCGATGATAATCTTGGCCTTCACTCCCTGCTCCTTCGCAAGCTGGACCACCTTCTTCATCACTACCATGGTGGTAGTCATAAGTGCGGAAAGAGCTATAATATCCGCATTTTCTTCCCTGGCAGTCTCTATGATCTTCTCGGTGGGAACATCCTTGCCCAGGTCAAGCACCCGGTATCCGTAGTTTTTAAGCATAAGGGATACCAGATTCTTTCCGATATCATGAATATCCCCGGCTACTGTCGCTATGACCACGGTAGCCTTCGGTTTCTCCTGATCCCCCTTGTCCAGCATGGGTTCCAGATAATCGATGGCTGACTTCATGGCTTCCGCTCCATTAATCAGCTGAGGAAGAAAATAAATCTGTTTATCATATAACTTTCCGACTTCATTAATAGCAGGAATCAGAACCTGGTCGATAATGGCACCGGGTGCTGTTCCTTCCTCCAGCAGGTTATCCACCAGAGTAAGGATACTCTTTCGATTACCTTTTACAACAGCCTGGAATACCGCCTGTTTGTTCCCTGAGAGGCCGTCTCTTGCTATCTCCTCTGCTTGATTATCACTTGTAACACCGGTCCCGGGGTCTGCCTGGGACCCTGCCGGCTTCTGTCCGGATTGCTCCCTTTGATTCCCGTTCGGTCTATTCCGTTCTCCGGCAGCATTGATTCCGGTACCGCTGTGAATGACGGTCGGTCTTGACGTCACGCGGTTGATATATCGTTCTGCCGCATCTTCCACACCCAGAAGCAGATCTGCCGCCAGGGCGGTATTCACCAACAGATCCTGGGAAGGGTTGGCGATCGCCATGGTAAGACCTGCCTGTATGGCAAAGGACAGGAAGGTACTGTTGATAAACTGCCGTTCCGGTAAGCCGAAGGATATATTGGACAATCCTATGATAGTTGCCATCCCCAGCTCTTCTTTACAATACCGGATGGTCTGAATTGCTTCAATAGCAGCATTTTTATTGGCGCCGACGGTGTTCACCAGACCGTCTACAATCACATCCTCTTTGGACAATCCCAACCTGACGGCACGTTCCAATACGGTATGGATTATCTGCTTCTTCTCTTCCATGTCCTTAGGAAGGCCTTTATCCGACAAGGGCAGCAGAATGAACATGGCACCGTATTTCCTGGCAATGGGAATCAGCTTCTCATACTTCTCCGTTTCAAAAGAGATGGAATTAATAAGCGCACGGCCCGGATAGATGCGGAGCGCCGCTTCCACTACCGGAACATGGCTTGAATCGATGCACAGGGGAAGCTCAGAGGCATGCAGCGCTTCCTGCATCACCTGGAGCATCATTTCCTTCTCATCAATTCCGTTCATGCCTACATTAATATCCAGAATATCGGCGCCCAGCTCCGCCTGTTCTGCCGCCATCTGATTAACCAGTGATAAATTGCCTTCTCTCAGTTCCGCCTGCAGCGCCTTCTTGCCGGTGGGATTAATCCGCTCTCCTACCATCATAAAACGTCCGTCCAGGGGAATCTCCACCGTATTCTGTTCCGTGGTCAAGGCTCTGATATGCCTTCCCTGAAGGGGCAGAGGCCTCTTATCAGCCACTGCACGGACCAGCTGCTCCATATGCTCCGGCGCGGTACCGCAGCAGCCGCCTACAATACCAGCCCCCAGTTCGACCAGCTGACGCATCTGCTCCGCAAATTCCTCCGGTCCCATGGGAAATACGGTTTCTTCCCCAACCAGCTTCGGCATGCCTGCATTTGGCTTCACTACGATCGGTACATTGGCATATTGCTTCATCTCCCTAATGATATCATGCATCTTATCCGGGCCGGTGGAGCAGTTTACACCTACCGCATCGGCACCCATGGCCTGCAGTACGATGATCGCAGTCTTTGGGTCCGTACCGAATAAGGTTCTGCCGTTCTCGGCATAGGTTAAGGTTATCATCACGGGAAGGTCGCAGACCTCCCTGGCTGCCAGCAGAGCCGCCCTGCATTCCTGCAGGCTCATCATGGTCTCTACCACGATAAGATCCACCTCCGATATGATATAACCCAACTGCTCTTTGTAGATATCCACCAGCTCTTCAAAAGATAAGCTGCCCAGGGGATATACCTGTTCCCCTGTCATGGTAAGGTCGGCTGCTATATAGGCTTTCCTGGTACTGCCCGTCTTCTTATGATATTCTTCGACAGCCTGCCTCGATAATCCCACAAGCCCCTTGTTAATTGCTTCAATCTCCTCAGCCAGGCCATATTCTTCCAACTTAATCCGATTGGCCGTAAAGGTCGGAGCATATAGGATATCGGTTCCCGCTTCCAGGAACTCCCGCTGAAGCTCTACCAGAATCTCCGGATTCTTTAAAATCCAGTCCTCAGGGCAGACGCCTGCCGGCATACCGCGCTGCTGCAGATTCCGTCCGGTGGATCCGTCAAGAATTACGATCCTGGCTTCAGTCAATTCCCTAAATTCTTTCCTTGTCATGCAAGCTCCTCCACTCAACTCTCTCTTATGCAAAGCAGACAGAACGCTCAAGTGCTTTACATTTCCGTCTTGTTCCACCCATCCGTGAAACCGTGTCATCTATTCATATATCCCGCCGGCCGGACAGTAAGCTATGTTTCCTGCCATGTCCTTCATGAACCGGCTTGTTTTTCCTGGATTTTATCCATCAGGCTCACTCTGTTAAAGGGCAGCATAAAATAATAGCCATCCGCTACCGGATCCAGAAGCTCCATCATCTCCCAGGCAATATCCGCTCCTGTCTGCTCCGCTTCCTCTCTGGACATATCCGGCCGGTATCTGGCAACGATCTCATCCGGAACATGGATCCCGCTGATCTCATTCTGTATAAAGCACGCATTCCGATAGCTTACCAGGGGCATGATTCCGCACAGTATCTTCGTATCCACTCTCTCCTTGAGCATACGTATCCGGTCGGCATCCTCTTTGGAGAAGACGGGCTGGGTCATGAAGTAGGTGGCGCCGGCTTCAATTTTCCTCTGCATCCGTTCAATCACTTTGTCAATATTGCCTCTGCCATAATTTAAAGCCCCTCCGTAACAGATGGGTTCCTCTCCAAAGTGCTCCACATTCATTTCCTTCACATAATCCATCAGCCGGAAGGAATTATAATCAAATACGCCCGTAGTCCTGGACCTGCTTTCCCCGGGAACCGGATCCCCGGTTACGATCAGGAGATTTCGGATCCCATGGATATAAGCTCCCAGAAGAACGCTGCGCATGGATATCATATTCCGGTCACGGCAGCAAAGATGGGGCATTACCTTCAGTCCGGTTTCCTCCGCTATCTTTATACTCATCAGAATGGAATCCACCCGGCTCCTTCCCATGGGGGAATCGGCAAAGGTTATCACATCCGTACCGCTCTTCTTCAGCTTGTGGGCACACTCCATCAGCTGATCGATATTCGCGTCATAAGGCGGATCCAGCTCCACTGCGATTATCTTTTTTCCGCTCTGCAAGAGCTTACGGAAATCATTCTCCTTAACCGCCCTGACATCGCCTTCCGCTACCAGCCTCCTCCGATTCTGTACGGTTCTCCGCTCTTTCAGGTCAATCTCCCGCACCAGCCCGCCGATATACTCCGGGGTGGTTCCGCAGCAGCCGCCCAGGATATCCACACCCAGCTCCGCAATCAGTTTTATATTGTCCGTGAAATACTGGGCATTATCCAGAAAAACCATACGGTTTTGCATCTGCTCCGGATATCCTGCATTTGGAGCGGCATAGATGAACTTATTCTCCGGAAATGCGGCTTTCTTTAATATCTGATACATATGACCGGAGCCGATACCGCAGTTTAAGCCGCAGGCGTCAATCTCTTCCATCCTGCCAAGTTTGTCAAAAAGCCTTGCTACGCTGATCCCGGCCTGGGTATATCCGTTTTTATTAATTGAGAAGGTTGCCAGCAGAAAGATATCCGGATTCTTCTCCCTGATATAGGGCAGCAGCTTCTCCAGATAATTTACATTGGAGAAGGTCTCAAAATGAATTCCATCCAAACCCTCCTCCAGGAAGATATCACACATTAGTTTATATTCAGCCAGAATATCCTCTTCCTTCGTGTCCGCTTCCTCCGGAATCGGACCGATATCGCCCATAATCCAGACCGGACGGGCACCGGTACCCGGTATATTGATCCGGGAAACTGCCTTCTTAGCAATTCTGGAGGCTGACGCAATCAATCTTATCTGCTCCTCTTCATCAATCTGAAGTACGGCGCGGCTTGCAGCAAAGGTATTCGTCCGTAATAATCCTGCTCCTGCCTCCAGATACTCCCTGTGTATCCGTTCGATAATATCCGGATCGGTCAGGTTGGCATATTCCGATACCGCTCCGCTTTGATTTACAATACCGGAATAATAAGTACCCATGGAGCCATCCGGTATCAGTCTGTTCTCTTTAAGATAATCCTTTAATCTCACGGTAACCTCTATTCTACCTGTAATCGGTATATAATTTATCTTCCTGAATTTTTTCCCTATTATATCTCATTCCACCTGATATCACAAGCATTTTCCATGGTAAGCATGCAAATCCTCTGCATAAAAATACAAAGTATCTGAATGAAATCTGTTCAAACATATGATATAATGTCGTCAGACATTATATCAGACATTATATCAGCACCGAACGTCGTGAGTACGCATCCCCGATGCGAAACATTGCTATCATATGCGCTCGCAAATATCATATAATGTCGTCAAACATTATATCAGCGCCGAACGTCGTGAGTACACATCCCCGATGTGAAGCATCGCTATCATATGTGCTCGCGAATATGATATAATGCCGTCAGACATTGTATCAGCGCCGAACGCAGTGAGTGCGCATCTCCGATGCGAAGCATCGCTATCATATGTGCTCGCGAATATGATATAATGTCGTCAGACATTATATCAGCACCGAACGCAGTGAGTGCGCATCTCCGATGCGAAGCATCTCTATCATATGTGCTCGCGAATATGATATAATGCCGTCAGACATTGTATCAGCGCCGAACGCTGTGAGTGCGCATCTCCGATGCGAAGCATCGCTATCATATGCGCTCGAGAATATGATATAATGTCGTCAAACATTATATCGGCGCAGAACGTCATGAGTACGCATCCCCGATGCGAAGCATCTCTATCATATGTGCTTGCGAATATGATATAATGAAAGCGTAGTGAGCATGATCAAGCTTGCTTGAATCGTGCGATCGGAGCAACAAGATCATGAACAAGTTTCCTGTCCAGGATCTAATATCAAAAAGAATCAGAAATGAGGCTGCGGTATGAAACAAAAACACATCGGGAAGACGGCAGCAGTGCTTCTCCCCATAATGATAATAATCCTCCTTCTGCGTAAAGAGGATATACTGGCA
>JAFADH010000123.1 GCA_023424995.1 Bacillota bacterium
CGAGTGCGCATTCCGCCATGTGAAGCATCCTTATCTTATGAATCCATATGAGCCGGAGACTGTGATATAATGAAAGCGGAATGAGGAAGCATAAGCTTGCTTATGAATTCCGATTGGAGCAACAAGAGCATGAACATGTCCTTTGTTCATGCTCTGATAAAGTTTATATCGCATTAAAATATTGAGTTATTATATAACTTATAATCAGCGAAAGGCCGCGTGGAATTATTTATGAAAATATTAAAAGCAATGAAGCAATTTATATCAAAATATAGGCATGGCTTTGTACTGTGTTACTTCTTTGTGTATATGACCTGGTTCGTATACCTGGAGCGTACCGTTACAAAGTATACCCCTGTTTATTCAAAGCTGGATAATTATATTCCGTTCAATGAGCTATTCATTATCCCATATTGTCTGTGGTTTTTATATATAGCCGTGACGATCATATATTTTTTATTTGAATCAAAGCATGAGTTTTTGCTTCTTTGCGCTAATTTATTCATCGGTATGACCGTCTGTCTTGTTATTTATTCCGTCTGGCCCAACGGGCATTATCTCAGGGTCAATCTGGATACCCTGGGCAGAAGCAATATATTTACATCCATATTGGCACAAATATATAGTATGGATACCGCAACTAATGTATTTCCAAGTATTCATGTATTTAACTCCGTAGCGGCCTTTATCGCCATCCGCAGGAACAGCCGCCTGCGCGGAATGCCGGGAATCCAGGCGGGAGCTTTCCTGCTTACCGTATCCATCGTTTTGTCCACAGTAATGCTGAAGCAGCACTCCGTCATGGACATCTTCGGAGGCCTGGCCTTAAACATCGCAATGTATGCCTTTGTATACATTCCCTCCCGCTCCAAGGAGAAGGAAGCCGAAGCAGCAAGACAGGAATTATACAAGATATAATAACCCATGGCAATATCGGCATTCATTTTAACAAAAATAATATCCTGCGACCGTAAGGAAGCAAGCCTTAAGTATCGGATTATACAAAGAAGGCTGCAGAGTTTTGAATGGAACTCTGCAGTCTTTTTATTATATCAGGCTTTTAAAATAATATTTTTCCGTACTGGAGATATGCTTGCCGAGTGCCTCAACGGCCTCATCAATATTACCGTCAACTAAAAGATTTATAATATTCAGATGCTCGAGGGCTCCTGTTTCCGTCCGTTCCCTGGCATAGAATTCCTGGGTCCTTACCCGCTGGAAGCTGTCGGAAAGATTATTCATAACTTTAATCAGGTAACTGTTATTGCACCGGGAATTAAGATAATTATGAAAATCATAGTCAAGCTGATGCAGCAAATGATAATCCTTGGCTTCCAGGGCTTCTGTAAACTTTTTTTTAAAATCCAGCAGGATATCGATATTTAAATTAGGAAAAGACAGCCTTAGCAATAAGGGCTCCAGATAATGACGGACCTGAAACAGCTCCTTGACCGTCTGGACCGATAATGCAGTAACGAAAATCCCCTTATTGGGAATGACCTGTACAAAATCCTCCTGTTCCAGATGGCTGATAGCTTCCCTGATGGGAGTTCGGCTTACCTCCAGCATCTCGCACAGCTTCTTCTCCTCCAGATATTCACCGGGCAAAAGTTCATTATAGAGTATTTTTTCTTTAATTATATTGTAAGCCTTTACTTTAAGCATTTTATAGTTAGCCATAGTATTTCCCCTTTGTGATTATCTTTGAGTACAGTATTGCTCCGTACGAAAATAATATTTTACCGATATTATTGGTCATGAACACAAGACTTGTTCATAGTCTTGTTGCTCCAACCGGAATTTATAATCATGCTTATAATTCCACATTCCGCTTTGCTGCTATATATTTCATTATAACATAGGGTCAAATGACCGTAAAGACCAATGCAAGCAAGAAAAAGTCAAAATAAACCGGGCTTATCAAAGGTTGGAATAAATCAAAATTAATTATACAAATTTAATAAAAAAATTATAAAAGCATTTACAAAATTGTAGATATATGATAATATACATTCATACTTCAAGTATACACGAAATATACAGCAAGAATTCACGATTGTCTGAGACAATTTTGCAGGAAGGAGGAAGAATGAACAGTCAACCCTATTCTTTTATTTTAGGGTGTGTGGCCGATGATTTTACCGGCGCAAGTGATGTGGCTTCATTTCTGGCCGAAGGCGGAGCGCGCTGCTTACTGATCAACGGCATTCCCGGTAATGATTTCGTATTGGAGCCGGGATATGATGCGGTAGTGATCGCTCTGAAAACACGGAATGCGGATCCTCATTCGGCGGTGGCAGATACGACAGGGTCTTTTGACTGGTTACAGCAAAAAGGAGCAAAAAAACTCTATTTCAAATATTGCTCCACCTTTGATTCAACACCAAAAGGGAACATTGGGCCGGTACTTGATGCACTTCTGGAACAATTCAATATACCGTATACGATTTTGTGCCCGGCGCTGCCTGTAAATAAACGGATCGTAAAGGAAGGAATACTATATGTTGACGGAATGCCGTTAGATAAAAGTCCTATGAGATATCATCCCGTCAACCCAATGTGGGACAGCAGTATAGTGAGGCTGATGGAAGCGCAAAGCAAATATCCCTGCTTTACATTGGATTACCGCCATATGTACCGGGATAAGGATGCCATAACGGAATATATTGCTGATCTGGAACTGCATAACAGCCATTTTTATCTTGTAGGGGATTATTTTGAAGAAGAACACGGAGCACGTCAGGCGGAGCTATTTCATGAACTTCCGCTGCTTAGCGGAGGTTCCGCCCTGCCAAAGCATCTTTTTAAGCATTATGCAGAAAGCAATCCTATTTATGGCAACCGGCTATCGAGCAATAAGACAAAGGACAGCACCTCCCAAAGAGGGCTGATCTTATCCGGAAGCTGCTCAGTTGCAACCCGCAGCCAGATCCGGAATTTTATCAACCGGGGAGGCACAGCCTTTGAAATCAAGGCGGAAGGCCTCATGGACGGCAGTCAGACCGTGGAGGATATCTGGAGATTTATTGAACATAATCCGGCAGAAGATATCCTGATCTACAGCTTTAATAATGACAGGGGAAAAATAGACCAGGCAAAGCAGGCCAGGATATCCGGAAAACTGGAAGGGACAGTAGCCAGGCTTGGAAGAATGGCTGTAGAAACCGGAATTACCAATATTGTCGTTGCAGGAGGGGAAACATCCGGCGCAGTAATCCAGGCGCTGGGAAGTGCCGCTTTTGAAATCGGAGCAGCTTTGGCACCGGGAGTCCCCATACTGTATCCCAGGGGATATCCCGACTTGAAGATAACCTTAAAATCCGGTAATTTTGGACAGCCGGACTTTTTCTCCCGAGCATTGTCCGTTATGAAAGGGGTGTCGGATCCGGATGAGTATCCAGGATAAAATAAATACGGCCATATGGATCGGGAAGGCTCTCTTCGACAGAGGGAAGGTGACCGGTTCATCCGCCAACATGAGTTTTTTGCATGATGGAATCGTTTATATTACCGGAAGCGGAACCTGCTTCGGGCAGCTGTCGGAGGAAGCATTTTCCGGAATGACCATGGAGGGGGAGCATATCTCCGGAATAAAACCCAGCAAAGAATTCCCCCTTCACCAGATGCTGTACCGGAAGGACCGGGAGATAGAGGCCGTCCTGCATACCCACAGTACCTATGCAACAGCCTGGGCCTGCATACCTCATTCCGATCCCCGGGATGCCATGCCGTCGCCTACTCCCTATCTGAACATGAGGGTGGGCAGAGTCCGGATGGTGCCCTATGCAAAACCGGGATCACAGGAGCTGTTCCAGCTTTTCCGGGAGAATCTGTGTGACGCCCGATGCTATCTTTTGGAAAACCATGGCCCGATCGCAGGTAACAGCAGCCTCATGCAGGCTTTTTATGACATTGAAGAGCTGGAGGAGACTGCCAGAATATCTTTTATGCTGGAAATGCTGAACAGGCGGTAAACATACTATGGCCGTAATACAGCTTGAACTTTCATTAGCGGCAATTATTTGAATAATAACTTTAAGAATCAGGAGGAGGATGTTATGCTTTATCATCATTTGTTCCAGAGGCAAAGGAAAAAGGAAGAAGTACTGGCTACTGTTATCGGGGCAGGCCATTTTGGCACAGCTGTTGTAACACAGCAAAAGTACACCCCTTATCTGCGGGTACCCGTAGTCGCAGATAAGGATCCGGAAGCAGCCAGGAAGGCCTTTATCCGGGCAGAGATACCGCAGGAGAACATTGTGTACAGCAATGATCCGGATGAGGCGCAGCAGTTAATTCAAAAGGGAAAATATATCTATACGGATAATGTATTGATGGTATTGGATATTCCCTGTATCGATGTGGTTTGTGAGGGGACCGGCAATCCGGAGGCTGGTGCTTTGTTCTGCAAGACAGCTCTGGATAAGGGTAAAAATGTGGCAGCCATCAGCAAGGAAATGGATTCCGTGATAGGACCGCTCCTTAAAAGGAAGGCAAGAGAGAAGGGACTTGTGTATTCCCCCGTTGACGGCGACCAGCCGGCCCTGCTTATGGCTATGATCGAGTGGGCACGTGCTATCGGGCTTACTGTGATCTCTGCCGGAAAGGCAAGGGACGGGGAATTTATTCTTGATGAACCGAACCGGACCGTTTCTATAAAAGCGGATGGAATCACCGTTCACGAAGACGCTGTGGCGAAGATTTCCGAAGCAGATATAAAATACTTCGGGATGATACCGGAGGGCAGGACCGAAGAATATATCGCAAAGCGTTCCGAGCTGCTGAAGAGTCTTCCCGGCGCCGGTGCATTCGATCTGTGCGAGATGGTCATGGTTGCCAACGCAACCGGTTTGAAGCCTGCAAATCCTGATCTTACCGATGCCGCCCTGCGTATTACGGAATTGCCGGTGGCTTACTGCGAGAAGAAGAACCATGGAATCTATTCTGCCGATGCTGTTATTGATGTCCACACCAACCTTCGCCGCAGGGATGAATCGGGTATGGGCGGCGGAGTTTATATGATTGTGCGATGTGATAACGCTTACTCCAATTATATACTGACTACAAAAGGGCAGATTGCCAACTATGACGGGACCGCATCGGTCATTTACCGTCCATATCATCTTTGCGGAGTTGAGACCTCGACCACCATCCTGTCGGCAGGGCTTTTGGGAATGGATACGGGAACGCTGGAATATAAGCCCGAGTACGATCTTGTGAAACGGGCCGTTCAGGATATCAAAGCCGGCGAAGTATTAGGAAATGATCACGATCTAAGACTTAAGGCCAGCATCCTGCCTGCCACAGTCTATGGGGCCGGGAATGCCGTCCCTGCACATATGATTACCGGAAATACGGCTGTCAGAGATATTAAGGCAGGTGAAACGATCACTTATGATATGATAGAGGACCGTTCCCAGACTGTGTTATGGCAGCTTCGTCTTGAACAGGAAAAGCTGTTTGGTATCGGCAGGTAGATATTATTTCTGCCATAATTCATCGTTAATTATAAGGAGGAGAAGGTAATGGACCTGGGAATATTAACAATAATATCCATTAGTGTTCTGTTTATCATGTTTTTTATTGGGGCGGCAATGCCGATCAATATAGGTGTTATGGGGTTTGTTGCAGCATTCATCGTAGGCAACATTATTACAGGTATGGAGATGAAGGAGATATTCGGCGGTTTTCCTGCGGAGCTGTTTATTATTCTGGCAGGTGTTACGTATTTTTTCAATATTATCAAGGAAAACGGTACAATTGACTTGATTACCCATACGGGACTGCGTCTGGTACGCGGGAATATCGGTCTGATCCCCTGGGTCATGTTTGCGTTGAGCCTCATATTATGCAGTGTGGGGACGCAGGGAACAGCCGCCATCATTATTGTAACGCCTATCGCGCTCCAACTGGCGAATAAGTGTAAGATAAGCCAGCTGATGATGTCCCTTATGGTCGCCTGGGGCATGACCGGGGGTATCTTCTCACCGCTGAATATCATGGGTATTGTGGTAGGAGGTGTTATGGAGACAGCATCACTGTCATTTTCTCCTACGACACTTTACCTTTGTACCCTGCTTTTCTCTGTGGGACTGGCAATAATAACCTTTATTATCTTTGGCGGTATCAGACTCATCAAAAAAGGCGGTATCCATGGTAAGGGAGACGCCGTCAATACGGAAATCGCCGACATTCTTAATATTAAGATAAAAATTACTCCCTACAAAATCTTTTCACTATTTTCTCTTGCCGCGCTTATTTTCTTCGGGCTTTGGTTTGAGTTCAACATGGGATTTGTAGCTTTAATGATAGGATTTGTCTTGGGATTGATCGAGCCCAAAAAGCAAAACGATATCATAAAGAGCATCCCCTGGGGAATTATATTTATGCTATGCGGAATTGTGACCTATGTAAATGTAATGAAAAGCATCGGAGTTATGGATTATCTTACGGCTCTGATCGAAGGCTTCAATAATCCGAAAGGTGCCGGTCTTATCACATCCTATATCGGCGGATTCGTATCTGCTTTTGTGTCAACCACCGGTTTCCTGGCAGGAGTCATCCCTCTGTCCCTCCCCATGCTGAGAGATCCTTCCATCTGGTCAATGGGCCTTCTCTCCTGCATATGTATTTCAGCCAGCATCGTGGATATTTGCCCCTTCTCCACCACCGGCGCGATCTTTGTCGCAAACGCCCAGGGAGAAGAGAAAAACACCCTGTATAAGAGATTATTAAATACCGCAGCATTGGTCGTTTTGTTCGGCCCCCTTCTGGCATGGCTGGTATTTGTCGCCATCCTCTAAGAGAATACCGGCATGCCGATGAAAGCTTAATACGGCAGCAGTGGATCGTACATTAAGAGCTCCTGAATCAATATACGCTGATTCAGGAGCTCTTTGCTTTCACGGGCTGTCAGTACAGGGAGGTTATATATGCTTCGTACCGGCAAGCCCATGTTATATACTAGTTAAAGCCATATATCTTTCTGGCTATATTATATCCCATCTCCACGATCCGGTTGCCGAATTTGCCGGGCAGATTCATGGAGCGTCCAAGGATATGGGATTTTATCCTTTTATAAAGGTGCTTATTATTATTTTTCAGATAATTCCAGAGCTCTTCCTTCTTGCCAAGACTCTCCTCACTGCCTTCCCGGATAAGCAGCACACTGCTTACCGTCATCATCATGGTAAGATACTTCACCATGTAATTCTGGAGCTTTTTACTTCTTATCTGGAAGATATCATGAGTCTCAAGCATGATCTTTGTGATCTTCAGCTGCTGGTCGATCCTCCGTATCATCACCTGTTCGTTCACCGACTGGTCAAACCGTCCGATAAAATACCTATATAGATTAACATCCGTATAATACAGGGTTTTCACATAAGGCAGCGGCTGATACACGAAAATGTTATCCACATAGAAGGTGTGTTTTGGGAGCCGCATTCCACAGCTCTTTAACAGATTCGTTCTATAAATCGTGGAGTGCATGAGGATATTCTGGCTCTGCCTGAAATGCATCATGTCATCCCAGGTAAATATCTCATCCCTGGGCAGGGCCCACTTATAATTGATTACCTTTTTCTTCTTGGCATCCACCTTTTCATATACATAATTCGTCAGGAACAGGTCCGGGCTTTTTCCATCGGCTATGAGATTCTTAAGTACCTCCATAACCTCGCACAGGGCTTTCTCATTCACCCAGTCATCACTGTCCACCACTTTAAAATACAGGCCGGTCGCATTGGCCAGCCCGGTATTGACTGCCTCCCCGTGTCCGCCGTTCTCCTGCTGTATGACCTTTATCACCGTTGGATATCGTACCTGATATTCTTCCGCGATTTTCTGCGTATCATCCGTGGAACCGTCATTAACAATGATGATTTCAACTTCTTCCCCTCCGGAGAGCAGTGTCTCAATGGCATGGCTCATATATGCCGCAGAATTATAACAGGGAATTGCTGCTGATAATAGCTTCACGCTAACCTCCTTTTGCCGCACCGGGCAGCATCACATGGACTGATCTGCTTATGGCTTAGATCAGGTTCTCCGGATTCAAGCATTCCAATTCCTTCACTATAAAGCGGCCGTTCTTACGGATCAATACGTCATCAAAATACATCTCTCCCCCGCCGAATTCAGGTGTCTGGATGCATACAAGATCCCAATGGATCGCAGAGGAATTGCCGTTGGGAGCTTCCTCATAGCAGTTGCCCGGTGTGAAATGGAAGGAACCCATGATCTTCTCATCGAATAGAGTATCTTTCATAGGCTTTAGGATATAAGGATTGACGCCGATAGCGAATTCACCGATATAACGGGCGCCCTCATCCGTATCCAGTACATGGTTGATACGGGTGGTATCATTGGCAGTTGCTTCGACGATCTTGCCGTTCTCAAACCGGAAGCAGATATTCTCATAGGTAAAGCCCTGGAATACGGCAGGCGTATTATAGGTTAAGGTTCCGTTGATGGAGCTTCGGACCGGCGCGGTAAAGACCTCCCCATCCGGAATATTGCGGTCGCCCGCACAGGGGATTGCCGGAATATTCTTAATGGAGAAGCTCAGGTCAGTTCCGGGTCCGACAATTCTGACCTTATCCGTACGGTTTAAGTACTCCACCAGATTCTTCATGGCTTCACCCATTTTCTTATAATCCAGATTGCATACGTTAAAGTAGAAATCCTCGAAAGCCTCCTGGCTGGTATTTGACAGCTGCGCCATGGAGGCATTGGGATAGCGGAGCACTACCCATCTGGTCTTTTTAACGCGGATATCATGATGCACCGGTGTCTGGTAATAGGTTTCATACAACCGCATCTTCTCGGAAGGAACATCGGAAAGCTCGGTTATATTCTCCGTGCCGCGTACTGCCACATAACAATCCATCTGTGCCATCTCAGCCGCATCTATCTTTGCACTCAGAGTCATCTGCTCTTCCGTACAATTTAACAGAACCTCTCTTTGTAATCTGACATCCGTATAATGTGCAAAGGGTACCCCTCCCGCCCGGTATACCTCCTTCACAAGCTGTCTTGCCAGCTCCTGTGTGGAGGGTCCGATATAGTGGACATATACCTTATCGCCTTTTTTAACTTCCATTGAATAATTTACCAGATTGTAAGCCAGTTTTTTAATTCTCTCATCCATTATTTTGTCTCCTTGTGTATTTGATTTATGTGCAACCTTAGAAAATGTCCTTCTTTTTATGGACCAACCTGCTTTTTGTGAATATTAATTCCCCAGATAGGAAAGGAACACATTGCCGGCACTCTCGAATAACGCCGTACTATCCTGAATCCCCATTCTCTCTTTCTTCCCTGTGGCGGGATTCATCACCATGATATTAAAGGTATCATAACCATAGATCACCACAGCATTGCCCTGTCCTGTCATGGCAATAACAGGCCGGTTCTTTGATACGTAATACAAGGCATCATCCAGGGTAATACCGGTTAAGCGTACGGGAGGATACATGGAATATTCCTTGAGAATGTCGTATGCAGAACTACCCGTCAGATCAAGCCGGCTTACCGGAACATCTGTCCCCTGATAGGACAGCACCAGCTTCAGACAGTTTACCACACTGTCACCGGCGGACCCGATGGACATATTCTCTATGGCACTTATGGTATTCTTACTGGTCCTGACTCCTCGCTCCCATACAATCCGGTTTTCATTATTCCACACAACGCCGGCCTTATCCCTGGCTACTATAATGGCATCTGCGGCATTCTCATATGCAGCTTCGATCCCACCGGTGACATAGGGATAGAACAGAAGCACATTCTGTCCTGCCTCGGGGAGGCGGATGGTAGGATCCTGCTCGATGATTGTACTTACCGTGGTCAGCACCTCGGGCACCTCATCCATTACAAAGGTCTCCGGCAATGCCATATAGTACTCTGTCAATGCCTGGTCCGTAACCCTTGCCGTGACTTGAATCACCTCTTCCCGAACCTGTTCCTTATTAATGATATGATCGGCTTCTGCCTGGGTATAACGATTCCTGTCTTCATCAGAAGTCTTGCGGACCCTGCGAAGTTCAATAATATTATCCTTTACCTCGATACCGCTGATATAAAAGCCTTCCTTATGATAGCCCTTTAAGAATGTTTTATCCAGGCCGGCAATCTCTATGGTACTCAACGGAACTATAATACTTCCGTCAATCATGGAAGCGATATCCCCCACCTTGACAAAACCATAGATTATATTCGAATCTATCATATCCAGCAGACGGATATTATATCCCTGCTCCGCCGTAATTGTGCTTACCGATCCGGATTCCATATCCATTATCTTGATGCTTTCCGAAAGCTTGGGATCTGCATTCTCCTGCCATACCACATGACTCAGATCCCCGAATACCATCACCTGGTTCCTGCCTACATTCTTTGCTGTTTCAGACAGCTTTCTGGTAATCATATTATAGGAATAGATATTATTATATACCTGAAAATAGAAAATTTCCTGGGAGTTTATATAGGACAGCTCTCCCATATTCTCTTTTAAGGTCTGATAGGGCTCATCTATCGGAACATATACCTGCTCCTCAATTCGATTCTCCGCACGGATATACCGATAAAGAAGAATTGCGACCCTGCCCTCATACTGCCCTCGGTTCATATATCCATATACCATGAAGTCAATATTGCCCTCGGCATCCATGTTCACAATACGGATATCATGCTGGTCATAGATATCCCTGATATAATCCGTGTTCTCCTGCCGGAAGGAAAATACCTTTGTGATCTCATTACCTGATAAATCATAGAACCAAAGCTCCCTGTTCCTCACAAAAGCTATCTTCGTCTTATCCTCGCCCGCAACATAGGGAACTTCATAATCCTCAGTAATTCCCAGCTTCAATTCGCTCTGGGATACGCTGGCCAGATTAATATCAAAGACAGACTCCATATGCCTTTCGTAATTCAGCAGGAACATCCGGTCAGGTGAATACCGAACCCGGTAAAATTCAGTGACACGATAGGTCTCCGTCTGTTCACCCACCGCAGCCTGTGCAATATAGGTCAGCTCTACGGAAGCGGTATCTGCGTAGATTTCCTTAACTGCGGGGATGATCTCCGTCAGGATAACCGGCTGTAAATTCCCCCAGCTTACCAGCTCAAAGCTTGAATTAATATTAACATAAGCCAATGAGGAATTATCCGCATCCTTTGAAGGCTCCAGATATTTGATCATGTCCTGCGCCGTATTCTTATCCAGGATCGCCTTGTGGAATTCCACTATAAAATCTAACTTATCTTTCAGGCGAAAATCTTCATAAATCTTGATTCTCTGATAAAAATACATCTTCTCGCTGGTACTGGTAATCAAAATGATCTTGACGGCATATTCCTTGTTCACCTCAAGCTTTGCCTGCAGCTTTATCTTCGCTGTTTTAAGATTGCCGTCTTCTTCGAATACACTGACGGAATCTGTCTCAATCAGGGCGTTCCCTACAAATTCCCTTACTTCATAATTTAATTTCTTAATGCTGTAATCCTTCTGGTCGATCTGTACCTCAAAGCTTTGCTCCAGATCAAGCGGGATAATGGATTCTCTGATTTTGTTCGCATCCAGATTACTGCTGTATCCATGAAGCTGATTTATGACATTATCTCCTGTTTTTATGGTAACCAAAGGAAACGTCACCTCTTCCATGTCCGTTGTGTTGTCAATATCAAAAACCACCTCTTTGATATCACCGCTGAAATAGGAAAGCGCCGCTATAAAAACCGCTAATAAAATAATAATCCGGTAGATTTGTTTTAGCATGATATCCTCCATGCTCTGTTCATATACTTAATTATCCTGTCTTGTATCATCCTGTCGGGCGCCTTTTGTAAGCAGCCCGTGCAGACAGGGAGATACTCCGAGAAAGCTCATGCAGTCCCGTAATTCACTGCCGGTCTCCTCATCCTCCTGTGCAGAGCTCCTCTTTACTGCCCGAATAAGAATATTCTTCGGTGTATGTTCCATATCAATGAATTCCAGCAGCTGCACACGGTATCCCTCAGCCTCCAAAAGCGACCCTCGCAGGGCATCCGTAACCAGAGCTGCCAGCCGTTCTTTAATTATCCCATATTTTAGTATCGGCTTCAATATATCACTTTTAATCTGCTTGTTCAGTTCATGCTGGCAGCAGGGGACGGACAGAATGACCTTCGCTCCCCAGGAAACCGCTTTGCTTAAGGCATGATCCGTGGCAGTATCGCAGGCATGCAGGGTAACTACCATATCAACCGTGCTTCTTCCTGTATATGAGGCAATATCACCCACAAGAAAATGTAATTTATCATATCCGTATTGTTTACTGAGCCGGTTGCAGCGGGCAATAACATCCTTTTTCAGATCCAGTCCGATAACATTAATCTGATACCCCTTTACGATCTTTAAATAATAATACATGGCAAAGGTAAGATAGGATTTCCCGCAGCCAAAATCCAGTATGGTCAGCTCTCTGTCATTATCCAGATAAGGCAGCACATCCTCGATGAATTCCAGAAAGCGGTTAATCTGCCTGAACTTGTCCATCCTTGCATTCACAATCTTTCCTTCCCCGGTCATTACGCCAAGGTCCACTAAAAAAGGAAGCACAATCCCTTCCTGCAGAATATAATTCTTTTTCTTATTATGGAGCAGACGCTCCTCCCTGACTCCTGCATTATCACCGTCGGATACGGCTGCCGCAGCTCCCGGTGTTTTTGCTGTTTTATTAATTATGGTGGCTTTCCCCTTTTTGCTGATTAATATGGTGGCTTTGCCTGAGCCTGTGGATATCTCCACCTGACGGAAGAGCCCCTCCAGCCACTCCGGAAGCTTGTTAATAAGCTCTTGCCGGGTTAAGTTCACATGCATTACCTTTTCCCCGATATATTCAGATGCCTGGTAATTCAACTCATTCTTCATTAACACAGGCCGGATCTTAACCTTCAGCATTCTTTCCTTATCCGTAGAATTACTGATAACAATACCGGACAGGTTTTGATTTATGCTGGCTTCAAATAATCTGATGACTTCTTTATCCATATATTTTTCCTTTTTATTTTGTCCCTTTCTATTGTAATGTCTTTCCGGCCATTGTACAACCTAATTATAAAAAATTATCACAGGATTAGTAAATACATAATTTCACATTTACTATGTAATGCATATATTAATATAAAAAAGCTTAGGAGTACTTAAATGTCTTATACAAGCGGTAGAAGTTACGGCACCGGTAGATTCTATAGGGTGCCAAATTATAATGTCAATTCACAGACTGTGGGCAGACCGGGCGGAACTGCAGGCACTGCTCCGGGTTCCACCCCGTCTAATGCAAATGACACTACTTCTGGAACACCAGACAGAACAAATCGAACTACGCCCGGTTCTAATCAGAACAGACAAGGTACAGGTACGGCCATAACAAGGCCAGGCACCGGATCAAATACAACTCCCGGAACTTCAACGACAAGACCCGGTGCGGTTACTACTCCAAGTACTTCAACCAGACAAGGTACAGGTACCGTTCCCCCTCCCGGTACATCAACCAGGCAGGGTACCGGCACGGTTCCCGCTCCGGGCACAACTCCAAGACAGGGTACCGGCAGCGGCACTACTCCCGCTCCGGGTATGACTCCAAGACAGGGTACCGGCAACGGTACTACTTCTGCTCCGAGTACGACTCCAAGACAGGGCATTAACAACGGCACAACTTCTGCTCCGGGTACGACTCCAAGACAGGGTATCGGCAACGGCACTACTCCTGCTCCGGGTATGACTCCCAGACGGGGTATTGGCAACGGTACAACTCCCGGCACGGCAGGCAGCACTCCGATTACAACTCCTGATAATATGATTACTGATACTCCTGCTACTCCCGGTACGGCTCCCAGGCCAGGAACCGGAACGGGTACTCCTCCTGGCCAGCCCCCGTTCCTCTATGGAATAACTCCGGACATTACCGTTACTCCTCCTACCGGCGGCGCAGATTATCTTAATTTCAATTTACCTTTGTCATCTACTCCAAACGTACCTCCCTTCGGAACAAATTCCGGCAATATGTTTCAGCCCGGTACTACTGCCCCGGGTACACAGACCGGTACCCCCGGAACGCAATCCGGTTTCACTCCGGGGATGCAGCCCGGCACCACTCCCGGTATGCAGCCCGGTTTCACTCCGGGGATGCAGCCCGGCACTTCTCCCGGTATGCAGCCCGGTACTTCTCCGAGGATGCAGCCCGGCACTTCTCCCGGGACACAGACCGGTACTCCTCCGAGGATGCAGCCCGGCACTACTCCCGGTATGCAGCCCGGTTTCACTCCGGGGACGCGGCCCGGTACTATTCCGGGAATGCAGCCCGGTATGACTGCTCCGGTAATGCCGCCTGGCACGGCAACCGGCATGCAGGTGGGAATTCCTAATATAACTCTGCCGAATGCCAACGCTTATACAGCACCTATGGGAATCCCTATGTATCCTTTGTACGGCTACGACAACAGCACGGACTTAGACAGGGATATGGACTACTTTAAGCTTTTATATCCGCAGACTGCGAGAGAGATTCAGCACGAGGTCGATAATGAATGTGATAAGATGGAGTACGAAGGAAGTGCGATGTTTGATGAATACCCTGACAGGGAATATATGTATCGTATTGTAGACCGCATCTATGACCGGGTTAAAAATCTCGGCGAAGAGCCCCAGGTCGAGG
Source organism: Bacillota bacterium (assembly GCA_023424995.1). Lineage (GTDB taxonomy): Bacteria > Bacillota > Clostridia > Lachnospirales > Lachnospiraceae > Mobilitalea. The sequence goes on from JAFADH010000123.1 coordinate 14,703, forward strand.
CAAACAGTCTCTATCTCTATCCTCCAAGGAGGTCTTATAATCATCTGCGTGATCTTGTCACCCTGATCCTGCTGGGTGAAGTCTTCAATCGCAGAAGACGTTACCGAAGCAGACGCCGCTGGTTCTAGAATGGTCTATGAAGCCTGTTAACTGAGGGTACTGCATAATCATCTATGCAGTACCCTCGTATATTACCTGAGACGTGATGAACAGTTATCTAGAAACTATCGTTTAAAACCGGTGTGGCCAGCATAATTCTTGTTGTATCCGTAAGTTCATTGTATGTGATTGCTATCTGGATATTGATCTTATTATCCATGGTGGTCACATACTCATCAATCATTCCGGTATAAGCATACACCGTATAGATATCCCCTTCGTCATATTCAATAGCAGCCTTGCCCTGAAGCTCGCTGATAAGCATTCCTGCTATTTCCTGCTTCTGTGCGAAGGTCAGGTCACCTAACCGGTTCCCTTCATATTTGAGGGTGACCTGCGGATTCTTAATCCCGAGGGCAGATAATTCCTGTTCCAGCAGACTTTTATACTGATCGATGCTTTGAATTCCCTTCAGGAGACTGAGATGAATAACAATATAATGCTTCATCCGGATCTCCTGATCCTCCTGCATCTTAATACTTACTACTTTCAATTCCGTGGATGCCTGTTTTGCCTGCTTATAATAAAAATATTCGCTTCTGTCCTCATCCTCTCTGGTTTTAATTTCACCATCGATTTTCAATCCGACCGCATCCGCAAGCCTGCCTATTATCTCTTTCTTTGCAATATCATCCGGGGCTGCTGTGTCATATTCCGCTATTATTTCAATGGTACTCTTCATTTCCACCGTATCGGATTTAATAAATGCTTCTGTGATCTGAAGATCCTCCTGGAATACACGGTTAACGAATACCTGGGTAATCACTGCCACCCATAATACCATGACGGCATATAAAGCTGCCCGTGTTCGTTTTGATGCGAATATATTCTTAAATTTACCATAATAGTCAATCCATCTGCTATAATTCACTAAAACACCTCCAATTTACCAATAGCTGATAATTCACCTAAAGTCTCCCCAGATATCCATATTTTATACAGTTTTAAAGATTTTATCTGTACGGCAGAACGAATACATGTTATACTCAGCTTATTACTAACCCGGCAGCCCATATTCGCCATCAACTGTCAAGGAGGTTTTTCCAATGGCCATGCCTACGCTTTACAGAAGACGATTTATTCCATCCGAGCTTATTGAATTAAAGGATGATGTTATACTGGTCTATGATAAGGATCTGATCATAACCCGCTGGGTTACCCTGCATCCCCGCAGGGATATTGCCAGGGGGGTATCGGCTTTCTATCTGGATAAGGGGTTCAAGGTCAGCAAAATATATGATAATAAAGATAATGTGGTATATTGGTATTGTGACATTATTCAGCCCAAGATTGACAACGGCAAAAATACCGTCATTATCGAGGACCTCCTGATCGATGTCCTTCTATATAACGACGGTACCATGCGTATTGTGGATCTGGATGAATTGGCAGACGCTTTGGAGCTAAGGCTGATCTCCCAGGAAGAAGCTACCTATGCACTGCGTACTCTTCATCATTTACTTCAGATCATCGCCGATCATAATTTTTATCTGTTACAGGAGCCGGTAAACCGTGCGGAGCAGATACCGCAAGCTTAAAGCTCCCGTACGATGATATGACCGGTGATCAATCCTCTTCCATCATCTTAATTCTCTTGATATGCCTCTCCTGATCGGAGAAGTCCGTATTCAGGAAAGTCTCCACTATCTTAAGTGCATGTCCGATGCCAATGACTCTGGCACCCATGGCAAGTACATTGGCATCATTATGAAGCCTGGTTGCCTCTGCGCTGAAGCAGTCATGACAAAGCGCAGCACGAATCCCCTTCATCTTATTCGCCGTAATGGATATTCCGATCCCTGTTCCGCAGATCAGGATCCCCTTGTCACATTCCTTCTTCTGTATTGCCCTTCCCACTGCCTTCGCATAATCCGGATAATCGCTTGCCGTAATATCACCGCAGCCAAAGTCCTTATACTCGATTCCGCATTGATCCAGATACTCCATGATTGCCTTCTTCATGGCATAACCGGTGTGATCGTTCCCTAGTGCTATCATTCCAATTCCTCCATCCTGCAGCTCTTATCATTCATTCAGCTTGTATACCGTCTTTTTCACCAGACGCCCCAGCTCGATATAGCATTCCTCATAATCCATGAGTGTCCCGCCGTACGGGTCAACCACATCCCCGATTTCTCCTGCAAATTCCTTAATTGTATGGACATTCCCGGCCTCCGGATAGAGCTCCTGGACTTTTTTCTTCTGACCTGCCGTCATGGTAAGAATCAGAGTGTTTTCTTCGATATCGGATGCCTTCAGTCCCTTTGCCATATGATTTTTCAGCTGTAGATCATGCTTTTGAAGAACAATCTCAGCCTTAGGATTTATTGGCTCTGAGAAGAGAACCACAAGTCCTCTGGACACCACCTTCATATCGCTGACCTGCTCAAGATTCCGGTATATCGCCTCTGCCATAGGGCTTCTGCAGGTATTACCTGTACATACAAATATAAGCTTACGATACTTTCCCATACTTATCTCCATACCTTTCAACAATTGCAATAGGCCGCAGCTGTTTGCTTTAAATTAATCCGTTCTCTTTACCCGATATCCTGCTGCCTTTAACAGACGGTTCATGATGGCCTGTCCCAGACTGTTATCCGCAAAGCTTTCACTGTAGATATATTCCGTATGCAGCTCATCAAATTCCCGCAGGATCCCGTATAACCCGGCGGCAATAGAAGTTTCCTTCTTCCTGGACCCGATGCTCTTTACTGTTCCGTACCGGTACAGGCTCCTGGTTTCATCCGTTGCGATAACCCCTGCGCTGTCACCGCGGTCCTGATGTTCCTTCATCTTCCGGTTAATAGCGTCAATTACCTTATTCACATCACCTTCATATATGGTCAGCTTTCCCTCCGGTGCGTAATGGCGGTATTTCATACCGGGAGCCCTGGCAACCAGAGTAAGATCCGGCTCCTCCTGCAAGACAGCCGGGTCATATTCGACAGGTCCCATGACATTGAAAAGCATCTGCTTCGTGATACAGCCGGGCCGAAGAATCAACGGTTTCTCTCCAGACAAATCCACTATGGTGGATTCCAGTCCCAGCGTCGCATTCCCTCCGTCAATGATCATCTCGATCTTACCGCTCAAATCCTTGATAACATGCTGCGGGGCGGTAGGACTGGGTTTGCCGCTGATATTTGCACTTGGTGCCGCCACATAGACGCCGGCCGCTGCGATCATCTGTCTGGCAATGGGATTCGCGGGGAGTCTGACTGCCACCGTATCCAGACCTCCTGTTGTCTCATAAGGTACGATTTCCTTCTTTTTTAATATGATTGTCAGAGGTCCCGGCCAGAAGGTATGAGCCAGGAGGTATGCTTCCTCCGGAATATCCCTTGCCAGAATCTCCAGGTCACTGATCTGCGATATATGCACGATTAACGGATTATCGGAAGGTCTTCCCTTTGCTTTATATATCTTCGCTGCCGCGGCCGGATCGAGGGCGTTGCCTCCCAGCCCGTATACCGTCTCAGTGGGGAAAGCCACTAATCCTCCGGCCCGGAGCACCTTTGCCGCCTCTTCGAAGAGATCCTCCTGCAAATCCTCTGTATCCAGTTTAATAATTTTTGTATCCATCAAAGTACTCCCGGGATTGTCTTTAACCTGTGTCACGCAGTAGTATATCACGATATCGCAGGAAAATCAATTTCCATGATATACGGATCAATCCGTGAGTGTCAGGAATTGATCTCACACCCGGATACTTGATGCGGCTTATAAGCTCCGAGGCTGTATCATTGCATCCCGCTGCTTACATACTGCAGCACTCCCAGATGGATCGCCCATGCCATCTTTTCCTGATAATCCTCATTGAGCAAAAGGGCTGCCTCCGCAGAATTGGTCAGATATCCGCATTCTACGATAACCAGCGGACACTCCGTCTTCGTCAGCATAAAATAATTGTCATTCGCCTTTGCCTGCCGGTGATTGCCGTCATCCATGGACTTCTTGATCTGTTCCTGTATAATCTCCGCCAGCTTTTTCCCCTGCTCCGATTTTGTATAATAGAATACCTGCGCTCCCCTGACATATTCCTGGGGAAAGCTGTTCTGATGGATACTGACTGCCAGATCCGCATGGTTGGAATGAATCAGCTCAATTCTGTGATTCATATCCGCACGCTTCTTATTGGAATCGGATTCCGAGTACAAACCGATATCCTCTTCTCTGGTCATAACTACATTAATATCATTATGCTCAAGAAGATTTTTAAGCTTCAGGGCTATACTGAGATTAATATCCTTCTCCAGAACATTATTGATTCCGACCTTACCGGGATCTCTCCCGCCATGCCCCGGATCGATCACTATGGTGAGCTGCTTCTTCTCCGTATTCCCTGCGGTAAAGAATATATTCTTCATTACGTTAACCGACCGGTCCGTGGTCAAAAAGCTGGCTGCCAACAAAAGAAGCAGCAATAAAACAGTAAAATGCTTTTTCATTCCCATAACATCCAAATTTTAGGTTCCTTACATTCTATGAGAACCTGTCAGACGTTATTCTTTGAATCCGTAAACAACCATTAACTATATACAATAAGCTAATTCAGATACTTGATCATCACATCCCAGATGCTTTCCTTCTCCAGTCCAAGCTTCCATGCAGCTACCCCCGCAACATCCGCTTCGTAAATCACCTTCATCTTCTCTTCGATGGACTTCTCTTCCTCCTGCCACATGCGGTAAACCACTCCGTCCGTCTCATATTCCGCATAGTAGGCTCCGACCACATCATCCCATACCGCTTCCGCGCCGTTGTTAACGATCCATTCAGCCGCCGGAGTCATGGAATAAGCCTCTGAGGTAACCTCCTGCGCCGTCTCCTTCCATAATCTCGTATAGAACGGAATTGCTATGATTACCTTCTCCTTGGGAACCATGTCCAGAATATTATTCACCGCATCCGAGACAAAGCCCAGAGAAGCAACCGGTCCCGCCACCTCGGAGCCGGCATAATGCTCGTCATATGCCATAACCACCACATAGTCTACGATCTTGCCCTGTTCCACCCTGTCATAGAAGCCGGTATAGGCAGACGGAACATAGTTATCCACTGACAGAACAATACCGTTATTTCTGCATTTTACAGAGAGCTCCCGAAGAAACTGGATGTAATCTTCTCCTGCCGATGCAGGGATTTTTTCAAAATCTATGTTGATTCCGTTTAATTTATACTGTAACGCCTTCTCCACAAGTGTATTGGACAGGTTATCTCTCCGGGAAGTGTTCTGAAGCAGTTCCTGCATATTGACTTCCGTATTAAAATCATCCACAAGGGCCCAGATCTCCAAGCCAAGATTATGTGCCTTAGTGACATACCTTTCCGTCGCCAGGGAGGAGATGGTTCCGGATACATCATTGATACTGAACCAGGTCGGTGATATTACATTGACGCCTTTTGTTGCGCTCATAAGTCCTTCCAGGTTGTCTGCCGCATCTTCATTAAATACCTGATGGAAAACCATATTGATGGTCTCCGATCTGGTCTGCGCCGAGTACTGGGGAGCGGTATACGTGCCGGACAGGGTCTGATAGAAGGATTCCCTGGTGGTGTTCTTCTTAACATATCCCTTGATGCCATCTGCCGTCATGACCTTTACAAAGCCTTTTTGGGGAACCTCCTCCGTGTCCACGTACATCAGTCCGGTCCCAACGGTCAGCTCAAGTAAGATAGGGCTCTTGATATCCGGCTCAGTACGCAGCTGGGTCGCTTTCAAGACCTCGGTATACAGATAATCTCCCCAGATATAATCGATAACAACACGGTTCGGAGTCTTATGGAAAGTAAACCGCAGATCGGAATAGCTCTGTACAAAATCCAGGGACAGATATACCTTGTCAACAAATACTTCCACAATCGGAGCGTCCGCTTTAAACTGTGTCTCTATCATGCTTTTTGTAACGGAATATACATTGGTACCGGCTTGTGACCGGATAATCTCAGTGGGAGTCGTATAGGTCAGTATATTCTCATTCGTATCCCAATAAAAACGATGGTTAAACTCGTCGACCACGGTGTCATAATCGATATAAACCCTGTTATTAATCAATAATCCCTTTTTCTCGTATATCTCATTCTGAAGGATGACCAGCACTTCTTTATCCCCTACGGGGTAATAGTCTGTTAATTCCATCTTTTCATCGCTCGGTGTCATAACCTTAATCACCGAGGTTATAATAAGGATTGCGATCAGTATCAATGCTATCGCAGAACCGATGATTGCGATCTTGAGTTTCTTATCCATATGACCTCCATTTAATCAACATTTTCAGTGGGAGTTCCGCCCGTAAGGCGATTGCTTTATCCTAATGCCGTATATGAACAGTATAGCATTTTTTTATACTATCGTCATTACTATTTTCGACGAATTAGTCATATTTTCACAGCCTTTTATGCAAAATATTGTCATTCTGATTACGAAAGGCTGCCGTAATAAGCCGGCAGCCTTTCATTCCATCCCTTACCTGATCATCCGCATGCCTCATAAGAATTCACAGGCACACCTTGCTTACTTGTCCGCCAGGCTGTACATTATCATAGAATCTGCCGCAGTCATAGGCCATATTACTTACTATGGCAAAAAAGTATAGAGGGCTTTTTAAGTGCCGGTATAGTAAGTGCGGCAGATCTGTTTCGTTATATCCTGGCCGGATGCCATAGTTTTTGAAAGTCATTTCCCTGGTATTGCCGGCACTGCAAGATATTAAGCTGCCCGTACCATATTTCAAACCTCGGATAAGAAGGCCATTTGTGATATGTTATACTTATCCAGATCATGGTGATTTAGCGGAATATTCTTTCAAAAAACTGATTGGTAATGAGGGTCGGAAGGGTCGGCTCCTCAGAACGGGGGACCGGGTAGACCTTCCGTCCGATTTCCCGGCTGATTTTTTTGGCTCTTCCTTCATTTGCCTGAGTAATAAAACAAAGCCAGGAATCGTTCCCCCGGACAGCCTTCGACGCTTCGGTGAATGCGGTAAGCTTCGGGATATCCCATTGGGACCGTCCTCCGATTATTATCTTTGTCCCGCATCTAAGGAATTCCTCCCGATTGGCACTGAAATCCGTACCGAAATCAAGAATCAGGCATTCGTAATCTTCACTGAAGATCCCGGCAATGGCTGCTTCATTTACATCACCGTAACAGGTAATGCGGTGAAAGGAGAAGGAATGTCCGTCTTCCCTGCTCCATTCATATGCCTCCCGGATTCTGCCGTAGTCTCCATGAGGGTTGCATTCCAGCAGCGCGGTTTTTCTCAGGCGTTCTTCTCCCATATAAAACGCAAGCATTAAGCCGGTATGGGTTACTCCGACGCCGTGATGGGTTCCGATCAGTCCGATTACCTCCCGGCCTTTTCCGTATCCGTTTTGCATCAGCTTGTGAAGAAGCATCGGTTTATGTCTCATAATCGGTTTCCTTTCTGCTCCCTGCCGTCTTCCTCCTCCGGTCGCATCCTGCCTGTCCGAAAAGCTCTTCAAAAAGCTCTGACCCGTTTTTCCCCGTTATTTCGTTATAAGGATCCGGTTCATATGGAATCCGGTAGCACAGCATGTGCTTCATGCTTCTTAACACTGCCTGGAATTGCCTGCCGTTAAGATAATTAAATAAATAACAGATATCTTTATATTCTGCCGCCATCTTCATTACCCCCTCCGATTGCTCCAGCTCCCAATCCTTCGCTCCCATAATAAGAAGCTTGATATCACAGCTTAAGAAATCGGACATATTATTCTTCGTCAGGCACCCGTAATCACGGACAAGCGCCCGGTAGCCACGGCAGTCCGGCTGTACTTTCTGTCCCAGACCGCGCATATGTATTCCGTTCAGAATAACAATTCCATCCTTAACCGGAGCCTCCTCATAACAGTTCTTAATGGATATGACACAGCCGCTGTCATTTTTTTCTTCATACAGACAGGCCTTTTTATTGCCTGAAAAGTACCTGCAAGTGCGAAATGCAAAATGCGTCACGCCGATCCGGGGCTGTGTTCCTGCTATTGCAATGGTTACCGTCTGCTTTGTTTCATATTGTAATTGGTTCCTTTTTGATAATGCCGATAATTCTCTGTTAAGTCTTTCTACTGTGGCATACCGCCGGGAGGGATAATATCTGAGGCATTTATTAATAATACTCTTAAGCTGTGCGGAACAGCCTCCGGCCTGATCGATATGGCCGGAACCGGTGTGCTCCTTCCTGACGGCATGTCCTGTGGCCATGTAATACAGCAGTATTCCGATGCCGTACACATCACAGCGCTCGTTAATCCTGCCGCGACGGTACAGCTCGGGAGCGGCATACCCGTAGGTAGCCGTATATTCCCGCTCCTCCTCCGGCTCATCCCGGTACAGGGCACTGCCGAAATCAATCAATTTAAGAGTATTGCCCGACACAATGAGGTTATCCGGCTTTAGATCCACATAGAGGACCGGTCTTGGAACAGAGTGAAGATATTGAATCAGGTCACAGATTTGGAGCCCGTAATGGATCAGGATATCTTCAGGGACAGTCCCATTTGATTCGACATATTCCCTCAGGGTTTGACCCTCCAGATATTGTTCAACAATATAGGAACCTTCTTCATTTTCTTCAATATCATAGATAATAGGAATACAGGAATGTTTCAGATTCTTTAATATAAATGCTTCGTTTCGTTGTAAATTATATAAGGGATGGTTTTTAGAGATTACTTTGATCGCACGGTAAGATTTTAAAATGATATGCTCTGCGAGATATACTGCGGCAGTGCCTCCTCTGCCCAGCAGCTTTAAGATTTTGTATTTATGAAACCATATTTCCTGATTCATTCTCTCCTTTCCTATCAGCATATATAGAACCATTACACCTATATTATAGACAGATACCGAGTGGTGGACAACTATTTTCTGGCTGGCTTTTTTCACAAACTTTTTATTTATTTTTGTCAGTTTTAACATTGCCATATACTGCAATTTGCTGCAGAGATAAGGCATCTGTTCATATAAATTTCATATCAAGGTGTATTGACTTTACTTGCTAATTACATTATACTTTTTTTACACCATTGGATGATTTAACGTGGATACGTATAATCAGTTCCTTCTTAGTACAGAAAGGGGTGTACTTTATGAAGATAGAAAAAATCAGTGACAATCAGATAAGATGTACCTTAAATAAAAGTGACTTAGTAGACCGCGAACTGAAGATAAGTGAGCTTGCATACGGTACGGAGAAAGCAAAAGCCCTGTTCCGTGACATGATCCAGCAGGCTTTCTATGAATTTGGTTTTGAAGTAGATGATATTCCTTTAATGATAGAAGCCATACCCGTATCTGCCGAGTGTCTGATATTGGTTATTACAAAGGTGGAAGATCCGGATGAGCTGGATACCCGTTTTTCAAAGTTCTCTTCCTTTAACATGCACGGTAATGCCGATAAAGAGGAGACAGACGAAGATTCCTATGCAGATGAGATTATTAACAGCTTTGATTCCGCAGAGGAGGATTTAAGCGACGACCTGGAGGACGGTGCCAAGGAGGAGATCCTGGACGAACAGGAGACGGCGGACGCCGAGCTCTCTGCAAAACCGGGAATCCATGTGCCTTCCAAGCTGACTAAGATATATTCATTCAAGTCCTTAAAAGAGGTAACCGATCTGGCTTATATCATGACAGGAATTTATAACGGCTATAACACCTTATATAAAAACCCGCTGAACTCCATCTATTATCTGGTTATAACCATGTCGGACCATACTCCGGAGGAATTCAACAAGATATGCAACATACTTTCGGAATACGGCAAGGTTGAACGGTCTATGTATGCAAGCTCCTCGTATTACGATGAGCATTTCGAAGTGATTGTAAGAGATCATGCGTTACAGATTCTATCGGTAATGTAGCTTAGTTTTAAATAATTCGATAAATGGCTGCAAAAATGGGATGAGGCGAAAGCCTCATCCCTGATTTTTATACCTTATTCACCGATCTCATCATGGATACGGTCCATTAACTCCTCCGGATCCAGACCATGTACTAATGCTGCTTCCTCCAGGGTCTCACCCTGAGCGGAAGGACATCCAAGACAGTGCATTCCGATGTCTAAAAGAACGGGGATAATATTCTGATCGACAGAAATCGCCTGAGCGATTGTCATGTCCTTGGTTATAGCTGCCATAATGTATTCCTCCTTATTAATATCTTATCCTGAGTTTAAGCGGATTAAACTTAAAAGTCAAGCTTCTCAGAATTCTTTATATATTTTTTATTATTTATAAGATATATATTCTTAAAGACTCTTAAAACCCAGAATAAATAATCTATTATCTATTTACCATACATTTTTAATTTTTACTGTGATATAAATCACATAATGCAAAGTTTATAATTCATAAAATATACTTGCATTATTACAGCCCATATATTAAAATGTAAGCGATTGTTAGAAAAGGAGGTTATAGAAATGGCATATAATATCAGTGATGAATGTATCAGCTGCGGCGCTTGTGCAGGCGAATGTCCAACCGGATCCATATCCGAAGGCGCTAATCGTTATGAAATTGATCCCGATACCTGCATAGATTGCGGTGCATGTGCAGACACATGTCCTACAGGCGCAATTTCAGCATAATAAGAATCAGCATTACATAGAAGAGGATGTGGCGCATATCATTGTGCCTGCACATCCTCTTCTTGTTTTTTCCGTTATTTTCTGATCAAATTTTTTATGGGCATATTCCTGCTTGTCCACATCTATTCTATATGTAAATCTTATTCTTTTTCATGAATTTTGATTTTTTTCGCTTTTTATCTGTAGTTGCAGCTGCCATGAGCCTGCTTTTCTGATAATCCCTTAAGGCTATATCAAATTTGCGGAACCGTTCTTCTTCCCGTTCTTCCTGAAGCCTCATCAGATAACTCATCTCCCGGGTAACCCCTTCTGTCACGTTCCCGCTGATTTCTTCAGTAAGAATTCCATTATTTTCTCTGAGGGCGGATAATATGATCTGATTCATGATATTCTTAAACTGGCTCATCTTTGTGGTGGGGTCCTCTTTCACTTCATGTACTTTTTCTTCTGCTATTAAGCTTGTCCCATCATCCGCTTCGTTAAGCTTGTCCTCCGTATCCTCCGCTAACACCTTATCTTTCTGTTCTTCCTGCTGTGCCATCATCAGATCGGCATCCAGCGAATCCGGAGTGTTAAGATTCGTTAATATCATCTTAATCGCCTTAAGCTGAAAACCTTGCTCTTTCAAGTGCTTGACCCGCCTTAAGAGTTCGATGTCAGACTCCTTATAGTAACGTTGATCCATCTCGTTACGTGAAATCGGAAGGTCAAGTTCTCTCTGCCAATATCGAAGAACGTGGGCTTCAACTTCGATTCGTTTTGCAGCCTCTGATATCATGTATCTAACCTCTTCCACTCATGCGCCCTCCCTTATTAATGTAATTATTTTCCACTTTTTACATTATAACATAGCAAACTTCAAATGCAATACGATTTCCGCAATTTTACATTTAACTTGTCGACATAAAAAAAGGAAACCCTATTGAAGTTTCCTCATTTCTACAACATGTCCTCTTGCTGATTGCATGGATGCAAATATTTCTTATGTACCTGATACCGTATACAGAACTTTTATAAGGTCACCGCTCCAGATTTGCAAACTTTGTGTACTGGGCCTGCCATGCCAGCTTCACCGTACCCACCGGACCGTTTCTCTGTTTGCCGATGATAATCTCGGATACTCCCGGCTCCTCCGTATCGCGATTGTAATAATCGTCACGGTATATGAACATTACCACGTCCGCATCCTGCTCGATGGCACCGGATTCTCTTAAGTCGGACAGCATGGGCCGCTTATCCGGTCGCTGTTCCACGGCACGGCTTAACTGGGACAGGGCAACCACCGGTACGTTGATCTCCCTTGCCAGGGATTTTAAGGATCTTGATATCTCTGAGATCTCCTGCTGCCTGGACTCCGATTTCTTGCTGCCGGACATCAGCTGCAGGTAGTCGATGATAATTAAGCCCAGATTCTTCTCCAGCTTCAGCTTACGGCACTTGGAACGGAGCTCGCTGACAGAGATGGCTGAGGTATCGTCTATTACAAGATTGGAGTTACCTATGATACGGGCACTCTCCATCAGGCTTGCCCAGTCATCCCCATTCAGGGATCCGGTACGGATCGCCTGGGAATCCACTCTGGAATTCATGGCCAGAATTCTCTTGACCAACTGGTCCTGGGACATCTCCAGGCTGAATACCACTGTTGTTATATTCGATTTCAACGCCACATATTCAGCTATATTAAGCACGAATGCAGTTTTTCCCATGGAGGGTCTTGCCGCAATCAGGACTAAGTCGGAGGGCTGCAGGCCTGCCGTCTTATAATCCAGATCGTAGAAGCCGGTAGCGACACCGGTCACACTTCCCTGATTCTTGGCCGCCGCCTCAATACTGTCGATGGTTCTGAGTACGACTTCCTTAATATCGGTAAATTCCTTGGTGCCACGGTTCTGAACGATATCAAATACCTGTTTCTCCGTCTTCTCCAGGATAACATCCAGCTTCTCCTTGTCCAGATAGCAGTCACCTGCTGTCTCCTCCGCTACTTTGATTAACCGCCTGAGTACCGCTTTGTCCTTCACGATCTGGGCATAATATCTCACATTGGCTGAAGTAGGCACCGCGGTAACCAGATCCCTGATGAATTCCAGGCTGCATATCTGAGGAGGCACATCCTTCTCCCTCAGCCGGTCCTGCAGAGTCACCAGATCCACCGGCTTTCCTTCATTAAACAGCTCCAGCATCGTATCAAATAGTATGCTGTACTGATTCTCATAAAAATCCGTCCCGCTGATCAACTCAGAAGCGGAAGCGATGGCATCCCTGTCCATGATCATTGAGCCTATTACGGACTGCTCTGCCTCCGCACTGTGCGGAAGTATCCGCTTTATAAATGATTCATCCATAGGTATCCCCCTATACCGCGTCTACCTTAACCGTCAGTTCGGCAGTTACCTGTGGGTGCAGCTTCACCGGTACCGTATAGGCTCCGGCATGCTTTATCGGATCGCTTAATATTATTTTTTTCTTGTCAATGTCAAGACCGAACTGCTCCTTCAGCGCAGCCGCAATCTCCTTGGTGGAGACTGAACCGAAGGTCTTGCCGCCTTCACCGGCCTTGATGGTCAGCTTAATGGTCAGCTCCTCCAGCTTTTTACCCTGTCTCTGGGCTTCCTCAAGGATATCCTTCTGCTTCTTCGCTTCTGCCGCCTTCTGGTTATTCAAATCATACAGATTCTGCTTGGTTGCCTCAATGCCAAGCTTCTTGGGTAATATGAAGTTTCTCGCGTAACCGTCACTTACCTTAACAATCTCACCTTTCTTACCCAGCGCTTTCACATCCTGTAATAGAATAATATCCATCGGTATCTCTCCTTTACGTAGGGGACTGATAATATCCGGTCCCTTGCTTGATTTATTATAGTTCGCCTTCCTCATGCATCTTGGTCAGGGTTGTTTTTAATTTAATGATAGCATCATGTATCGTCGTATTCTCCAGCTGCGTACCGGCTACGCTCAGATGGCCGCCGCCGCCCAGCTTCTCCATGATCACCTGAACATTGACTTCATCTATGGATCTTGCACTGATATAAATCTTATCATTGTATTCCGTGAATACGAAGGTCGCTTTTATTTCCGTGATGTTTAATAATTCATTGGCCACCTGGGCTCCCAGAATCATGGGACTCTCCACTTCCTCGGAGCTTGCGCAGACTGCGACCGCATAGTGGTTCAGATAGATCTCCGTACTGCTGATGGCATCCGCTTTGATCTTAAAATCTGCCATCTCACTGCGGAAGGCTTTTCGTATTCTTGTCACATCCGCACCGCTTTTTCTTAAGAATGCTGCGGCTTCGAAGGTCCTGACACCTGCCTTGGTCAGGAAATTATTCGTATCGATCATGATACCGGCATATAAGGCGTCAGCCTCCAGGGGTTTCATCTTCAGATTGCCTCCGATATACTGCATGATCTCGGCAATCATCTCACTGGTGGAGGAAGCATACGGCTCCACATAGGATAAGGCAGCGGTATCAATTGCTTCATTGGTCTGTCTATGGTGGTCGAAGATGACCACTGTCTTGGTATACTCCAATAACTCCGCACATTCCAGATAGGAAGGCCGGTTAACATCAACGATGACCAGCAGGGTGTTGACATCTGTTATTTCCTTTGCCTGATCATTTTTCAGGAACATGCCCTCTTCATAATCCGGATTTCCTACGAATTTATTCATCATGGGACGAACCGAGGAGGTCACTTCATTGATCACGATATGAGCCTTCTTGTTAAAGGTCCTGGCGATCCGGTATACACCGATCGCTGCTCCCAGGGAATCCACATCTCCGATTTTATGGCCCATAATCATGACCTTATCCTTTGCTTCCATGAATTCACGGAAGGCATGGGCTTTCACACGGGCCTTGACCCGGGTGCTTTTTTCAACGGAGATACTCTTTCCGCCGTAATAGGATATCTTCTCCCGGTCCTTAATTACCGCCTGATCCCCGCCTCTTCCCAGGGCAAGGTCAATGGCCGCTCTTGCATATTCATAGCCGTTGATATAAGAATCCGCATTGACGCCAAGTCCGATACTGATGGTAACCGCCATCTCATTCCCTATGTTAACTCCGCGTACTTCCTCCAGGATGGAGAACTTGCTGGATTGAAGCATGGACAGGTATCTCTGCTGGAAGACGAACAGATACTTATCCTTCTCCAGCTTCTTAATAATAGCGTCGATGTTCTGCATATATTTGTTAATCTTACGGTCAACCAGGGCGGTCAGCAGGGATCTTCTGACTTCATCGATGGTCTCCAGGGCTTCCTCATAATTATCAATATATAACAAGCCGGTCACGAGCTTCTGTTCCTTGTTTTCCTTCTGCAGGGCGATGCTGTCCGTCTCATCATAGAGATACAGGGCGATGAGCGCATTCCTGTCCTGCCAGGCGCTCTCCGTATCATGGGTGCCCCAATCCATATCTTCAATAAAGTCCGGTGCGATCACCTTGCGGAGCAGTACCTTATAATTACGTCCATGCAGGGTAATATGCAGGGTTTCGTCTTCTTCGTTCCTGGGAAGCACCTCTTGCGTGACCTCGGGTATAATATTGGATATGGAGCGTCTTGCCGCACCTTTCTCCTGTATAATATCCATAAATTCATCATTGCCCCACTGCATCCTGCCCTCCAGGTCCAAAATTGCATACGGCAGATGAAGCTCCTTCAGGAGGCGCTTTTGAACCTGGCCATAATCCATGGCGTAACGAACCAGCTCCGATGCTATCTTATTGCGCTTGGTAAGATAAACAGCAGAAGCCAGTATAAAATAAATTACTGTAAAGCAGGTCATAATAAGACCTGCCTTCCGGTCAATGGGATATACACTCAGATTCATTCCTAGCAACAGCAGTGTCAGAATGACAGGCCACATAAGATAAACACGCAATGCACCTTTAATTCCAAGTTTTTTAATCATAACATCCATAACCTTTCCTGATCAGCCAGCCCTGTGTTAAGATACAGGCTGCGCATGGGTAAACGGACTCCCGCTTATCCGTATATTATACCATATTCGCAAGCTCGTATGGTATTGGCACTTCATGCCATGATGCGCACTCACTTTATTCGGCGCGGTATAATATCTGCCGATATTATACCATGAAATTTCATTATTTGAAAGACCTTTGTAAAAACTGGTGGAATTGGGGGCAATATCCAGTGTTTCTACATCATTCCTCAGTCTTATTAAGGATTTTTACTACTAATTTTGGTGACATAAGAATATCATACAGCTTTTTAAACCACGAATTGGATAACAGGAAGGTAAGTACGATGCTCCCCAGTAATACCAGAAGGGACAGATAGCTGTCTTTTTCCTTGAGCATATTGAAAAATCCCACATACAGCAGCCCGTTGCGGACCCAGATATGTATCATATAGACCTGCATGGTACGCTCGCCCAGGACGGTAAAGAATAATCTGCCGCGCGGAACTAACACCATAACTGCCATTGAAGTAACCACCGCAAGCACGTACCATGCTGCGCGTACCAACGCTCCGTAAGGCGCCAGCTCCTCCAGTGCCTGCTTATATGTGGATCCGTATACCATTTCCAGGAAGGGCTTCAATTGCTTGAAAAATATCACCAGAAGGATCAGTACGGTGATCAATACCAGTACGGCAGGAAGCCTGCGCTTCTTATCAAGAAATTCCTCGAGTCCTTTCGCCGGCAGGGAAAAGCCGATGATAAAAAACGGGAAGAAAGCGAATACACGGGATAATGCCATTATACCACCCAGGCTGTTGATATAACCGGCTATCAAGCCGATGAGAAAGGAGCCCGGGATCAAATATCTTACATTAATCCTCTCCAGGAAAGGAACCGAGAGATACCATATGGTTAATGCCAGCAGATACCAGGGTGCCGAATTTTCCTTAAAGAGTCTGAGCTGAGTCTCTTGTCCCAGGACATAGCTTAATAATGCGGTGCCCAGCTTAAATATGAGGTATAACCACAGGGTGATGAGTATTTTATCAACCCTCAGTTTCCCGCCGGAATTCATTTTCTTGGCAAGAAAGCCGTTAATGAAGATAAAGCAGGGCATATGGAAAAGATAGATAAAGTACATGATGTATTTGATCGAATCAACATATGTCATCTTCATAGCAAAATGTCCGACTACTACCAACGTGATCAAGACAAATTTAAGATTATCCAGATAATAATTTCTCTTTGTTGTATTAAGATTATTCACAATCTCCTCCGCCGGCTGTATATATTTGGTTGTCTAAATTCAATTATATCATAAATGCCCGTAAAAGCTATAATAACTTTTTCGCGGGTACATACACGGCCTCACCTTTTAGGCAGAAAAAAGCCGCTGTATTATTGATATGATCCCTTTAAGCAGACAGTACAAATATAAAAAGTACTGCTACTTTGGAGGGTTCATATCCCTGAATGCTATACAACGGCTTCTTGATTCATATTCTGTTATTTAATAAATCTCTTATTCCAGGATACCTGCAACCTCCTGCAGGTGGGTGATTATGGTTATATGCTGAGGGCAATGGCTCTCACAGGATGAACAGGCAATACATTCGGAGGCTTTGCCGCCGGAACGGGTCACCCATTTGTATTCCCCTTTTATCCCATCGATATTCTGAAACAGCTGGTATTTATTATACCGGCTGAAGATCTCCGGAATATTGATTTTCTGCGGACAGTCATCCACGCAGTATTTACATCCTGTACACGGTATGGTGGGAATCTTCTCCAATTCCTCCAGAGCCTTATCAATGACAGCCTGCTCCTCCTTCTGCAGGGGCTTGAAATCCTTCATGTAGCTCAGGTTATCTTCCATCTGTTCATTATTGGACATTCCGCTGAGAACCGTGATCACACCCTCAAGGGAAGCAGCAAAGCGTACTGCCCAGGAAGCGATGGACAGCTCCGGATGAACGCTCTTAAACAGCTCCGTTATCTCCGGTCTCATGGAAGCCAGTGAGCCTCCCTTTACCGGTTCCATGATGATAATCGGCTTATTATGCTTCATGGCCACCTCATAACAGGCTCTTGACTGGACATCATCACTTTCCCAGTCCTTATAATTGATCTGCAGCTGGACGAATTCCGCTTCCGGATGCCTGGTGAGGATATCATCCAGAACCTCGGCCTTATCATGGAAGGAAAAGCCCAGGTGCTTGATCAGGCCCTTTTTCTTCATCTCCAGACCGAATTCCCAGCCGCCGGTCTTCTCAATCTCCTTCGCTCTGTCATCAAATAAGGAATGCAGCAGATAGTAATCAAAATATCCCGCTCCGGTACGCTCCAGCTGAATATCAAAAAGCTTCCGGTAATCCTCTTTCTCCTTTACCATCCATACGGGCATCTTCGTGGCAAGCTGGAAGGCTTCTCTCGGATACCGCTTTACGATGGCTTCTTTTACTACCTGTTCTGATTTGCCATTTATGTAAACATATGCTGTATCAAAATAGGTAAAGCCCTCTTCCATAAAGCGGTCCACCATATTCTTGGTCTGTTCCAAGTCAACCTCTTCCCCAAGCATGGGAAGACGCATTAACCCAAATCCCAGCTTCGGTATCTCATTCCCCAGATAATCCTTTTGCATGATTTGTAACCTCCCTTTTCATATTGAAAATAATTTCTAATCTTCTAAAAAGGCCGCATTGTCAAATACTCCTTTTTGTGGTATCCTTATTCTAGCGCATTCGAGTTACTCGAAGTCAATATTCTAATTATAACGTATTCATAAAATTTTGGAGGGGAACTATGTCTACATTTACAGTGAAACAGATATCGGACAAATTCAATCTTTCTGCACATACGGTAAGGTTTTACGATGATCAGGGGCTATTTCCCGATGTTACGAGAGATGCCCACGGTACCCGGCTATTCACCGAGGGCAATCTGGAATGGATCTCCCTGGTGCTGTGCTTAAGAAATACCGGCATGTCAATTGCGGACATCCGTCATTATATCGACCTGTGCATGGAGGGGGAATCCACGGTTTCCGAACGTTATCAGATCATCATAGACCAGAAGAAAAAGGTCGAGGAAGAGCTGAAGGAGATGCATCACCGGCTGGCAGTACTCAGTCATAAGGAAAAGTGCTATGAGGAGATTCTCCTGAAACATTCCGGAGATGCCTGCAACCCCATCGCGAGAAAGACTGCCGCGAACTAAAACTTATAGCCGTTATCTGATTCGGATCAGATAACGGCTATTATTCAAATCATATTTATTTTCCTATGGCCTGCATATAACGCATCAGGTTATCGACGGTTAAGTACAGATCCTCTTTTGCTCTTTTCCTGGCATCCTTGTATTCCACAGCCACACGGTTGATACTGAAGATACCGCTGACGCCCTTTTCATAGGCTTCCTCAATGCCGTCTCCGATATCTCCTACGACAGCAATCAGGGGAACCTTTGCCTTCTTCGTTCTCTTTGCTATTCCGATGACTACCTTGCCGCGGATGCTCTGGGTATCGATCTTTCCTTCCCCGCTGATTACATAATCGGCACCGGTCAATAGTTCATCGAACTTCACGGTATCCAGCACCGTATCGATCCCCATCTGCAGGATCGCTCCGAAGAACGCCAGCATTCCGAAGCCCATTCCTCCGGCGGCGCCGGCACCCTCAGCTTCTGCCAGTGACAGCTTCAAGTCTCTCTTAATCACCCGGTCCAGATGCCGTAAGCCTGCATCCAGCTCTTCAACCATCACCGGAGTCGCACCCTTCTGCGGCCCGAATATGCAAGCAGCCCCTTTTTCTCCATACAGGGGATTATCGATATCGCACATGGCAACCAGCTCAATGTCCTTCAACCGGGGAAGCAGCTTTGAGGTATCAATATGCTCAATGTCCTTTAACGTAGCGCCTGCCGGGACAAAGGCATTCCCTTCCTTATCGGTGAAGACAACACCCAGGGCTGCCGCCGCACCTGCTCCCGCATCGTTGGTACAGCTTCCGCCCAGACCCAGGATGAGCTTGCGGCATCCGCGGCGAATCGCATCCTCCATCAACTGCCCCACGCCGTAGGTAGTGGTTTTCCGGGGATCTTCCCTTCCCTCCACCAAAGGCAGGCCGGCGCAGGCCGACATCTCGATTACGGCAATTTCACCGTTCTGGAGAATGCCGTAATATGCTTCCATATCTTCAAGGTAAGGTCCCTTAACTGTTATTGTTACCTTCTCTCCGCCTACCGCGCTTAAGAAGGCTTCTACGCTTCCTTCCCCTCCGTCCGCTACCGGTATGCATATGATTTCCGCTTCGGGTCTATTCTTACGTATTGCCTTTTCCATGATAGAGCATATCTCCTCCGAACTCATTGTACCTTTGAATGAATCCGGGATAAGCAAGAACTTACTCATAGGTTAACCTCCTTATTACAAATGGGACGGCAGGTTCACCGTCCCATCCTCGTTGTTATGTTACGTCAGCACAGCCAGTCATCTATTATAATGTATTGTATCTTAGAAAATCAATGATAACAAGAATATCTGCAGGATTGCGGCAATACCCATTACGAGGGTCATAACCGTCTGAGTCTTATATCCCTTGTCCGGTGTCATTGCACCAAAGTTAGTAACTACCCAGAAATAGCTGTCATTCGCATGGGATACCACCATTGCGCCTGCACCGATTGCCATAACAGAAAGTACGGACAATACCTGTGTATCTAATCCAAGTACCGGAAGCATCGGAGCCAGAATACCTGCAGTTGTTGTAATAGCAACAGTTGAAGAGCCCTGCGCCGTCTTTAAAATCGCTGCCAATAAGAACGGGAAGAAGATTCCGATAGCCTGAAATACGGTAGCATTGTCCGTGATAAAGGTTACCAGTCCGGAAACTGAGATCACCTTACCTAAAACACCGCCTGCAGCTGTCACAAAAAGAATCGGTCCAACGGTCTTAAGAGTGTCATTTGTCAATTCATAAAATAAATTCATCTTTTTGGCGAAAGACAATGTAATCACACCAAATATGGTTCCTACAGCCAAAGCGATAATCGGAATACCGAGGAAGGTAAGAATTTGTGCTAGGGTACCAGTCATCTTCACCATGGCAACAACAGAGGAAATACCCATTAACAGTATGGGAACTATGATGGGAGCAAGCGACATAAATCCATTTGGCAAATTACCATAGCTATTAACTAATTCATCATAAGATTGAACGATCTCATCATTATTCATGTCCGCTTCATCATTGGCCTTAACCTTCTTCCCGATATATTTTGCATAGAAATAACCTGCAACCAAAGGAAAGGCGGAGCATAGAACACCCAGGCCAATCACCAGAAGAAGGTTATCGCCGACACCCAGGGTATTAGCCGCAGCAATTGGTCCCGGCGTAGGAGGGATAAGTACATGGGATACATAGAGACCGCCGGCCAAAGCAACCGTCATGGCAACGCTGGAGGACATGGTCTTTTTAACCAGCGCCTTACGGATCGGGTTAAGAATAACAAAACCGCTGTCACAGAATACCGGAATGGATACCACCCAGCCCATAATCAGCATGGCAAGCTCCGGTCTTTTCTTACCCACCAGCTTAACCGTCATATCGGCAAGCTTTAAAGCGGCTCCCGTTTTCTCTAAGATATTACCGATTAACGCACCAAGAATAATAACAATACCGATACTTGTAAATGTTCCGCTGAAGCCTGCTCCGATAACAGTAGCCAGGCCTTGTGTCTGAACCACACCGTCCACCTTGACATCAATCAGCGGTATGCCTGCTGCCAGACCTAACAGCACAGATATGCTCATTATTGACAGGAAGGGATGGATCTTGAGCTTTGAGATTGCAAAGATCATGAGAATGATAGCAATTACAAAAGCAATAATTAATGAAATACCTGACATAACAAATACCTCCATTTTAATAATAAGAAAACAACGTCGTTTAATGTATCCCTATTATAATTCCACAGTAATGTAAAATCTATGTTATGGAAGCCAAAAAAGCAGGTAAGTTGTTGTTATACTGCCCAACCGAATAGATTATTTCAGATATATTTTGTCAATTATGTCTAATAAATCATCTTATCACGAACATCCTGATAAAAATGTATCGCATTATAGAACAGGGAGGAATACCGGATGGATCTGGGGTCATATCCGGTTCTTTCCTTGATTTTATTAAGTTTATATTGAAGTGTATTTTTATGAATAAACATCCGGTTGGCAGTCGCTGTAATTGATCCTTCTTCCTCATAAAAGATATTCAACAGCCCCATCCACTGGTCGATCTCCTCCAGGGTGCAGTCCTTAAAAATCCGGAAGATATATTCCCGCTTAATACTGCCGGTCAACTCACTCTGGAATATTTCCATGGAGATGCTGGTATATAGACGAATTCCTTTCTGGGGGGAGCGTAATGAGGTTTTTAACGCCTTGATAGCCTTTATTACGCTGTTATGGATCAAGGTATACCCCTCACTGCTGGCATCGATACCGCAGCAAAACTTAATTGGATGCTTGGCTTCGACATCCTTCTTCATATGCCCGGCAAGCTTTATCATATCACTGTCCTGACAATCCGGAATGGCACAAAGGAGCTCCATTCCACTCTTCAGAAAACAGCTGTTTTTATCTTCACGTACTAAATCGATGATCATCTTTTCCGCATCATCGATCATACGCTGCACCTTTTCATTCTGTTCATCTTCTGTGAGAAAGGAGATGGCCATAATTCTTCTCGGAAGCGTGATATCAATCTGCAGGGCTTTCCCCTGCTGGACAAACAACGGGGTAATATTCTTGGCTTCTCCGAACATCCATTCATCCAGATAGCGCTCCCTGATGCGCTTGTCAATATCCTTTTGCTCCTTATAATATTGATCCAGAAGAAGAATCTCGGTCATTTTTTTAATAATCTGTCCATACTTAGCCACCTCATGGTATGGTCCTGTTACTCCGATTACCCCCACTATCTCCTCCTGGAAATTTATCGCCAGATTAAGACCGGGCCGCGCTCCTTCATATTCGCTTTCGCTTTTTACAATTACCTCCTGCAGCTTACGGTCAATCAATTCCTTAGCCGCAGCATGGAAGGTCCCAATACGGTTTGCATCACTGCTTGCGATAATAACTCCGTCCGCATTCATCATATTGATCTTCTCACCGATAATCTTGCTGATTTCCTGTACAATATAGGTTGCATTACGCTTGGATATATCCATAAGCTACACACTCCGTCTAATGTTACAATTGGATCTTTCATTTCCTGATTCCCTGATCAATTCCATCAGATTGTTTTACACAAAATTTTGAGTCATAAATATCATGCAGAAAAGGTTACCCTCTCACCCGGCAAATTGAATATTCACCCAATGCTGACAAAGAGTTCGCCGTCCATTATTCGGCTCATTAAAAATTGATTGATACCGCTCAATACAGCCGGATAAATCCTTCTCAATCCAGACATATTCGCATAAACCCGAATATCGCATGTTACTATAAAATATTATAAGTTATATGTCAATAGAAAATGTAATATTAACCTGGCAAAAACTATACTTTTTAACTTATGTCCGTTAAAACCGCAAAAAATCCATAACCCGCAAGGTATTCAGTCCTTCCGGATTTCTGGATTTTTTTATTTTGCTGCTCCGATTAATAGATCCGTCCTATAATGTTATCCGAAATGTCCGCTCACATAGTCCAGAGTCTTTTTATCCTTGGGATTTACAAAGATATTCTCGGTAGT
Organism: Bacillota bacterium; assembly: GCA_023424995.1. Lineage (GTDB taxonomy): Bacteria > Bacillota > Clostridia > Lachnospirales > Lachnospiraceae > Mobilitalea. Next base: position 38,168 of record JAFADH010000123.1, read on the forward strand.
ATCATATTCAATCAGATCCCCCATCAAAAAGAAGGCTGTCTTATCTGCGATACGGGATGCCTGCTGCATATTATGCGTAACGATAACTACCGTATAAGCTTTCTTAAGTTCCGCCATCAGATCCTCGATCTTATAGGTTGAGACAGGATCCAGGGAACCGGTTGCCTCATCCATCAGTATCACCTCCGGTCCCAGCGCTATTGCCCTGGCGATGCAGAGCCTTTGCTGCTGCCCTCCCGACAGTGAAAGCGCACTCTTCTTCAGGCGGTCCTTCACCTCATCCCATAAAGCGGCCGCCTTAAGACTGCCTTCTACTATATCATCCAGCTCCTGCTTCTTCCTGCCATGATATCTGGGTGCATATGCAATGTTGTCATAGATGCTTAAGGGGAATGGATTCGGCTTTTGAAATACCATGCCGATTTTCTTACGGATCAGCATGGGATCTATCTTATCCTCATAGATATTGATATTGTCATAGATGACCTCTCCGCTTATTTTACAATTGGATATGGTGTCATTCATCCGGTTCAGGGATTTAATAAAGGTTGTCTTGCCGCAGCCGGAGGGACCGATCAGCGCCGTGATCTTATTCTTTTCAATCTCCATATTAATATTCTTCAGGGCTTGTTTATCCCCATAATAGAGATTAAAATTTTTCGTTGATAATACATTCATTATTTACAGCTCACCTTCTTCTTAAATAATCCTGCAATGATATTTGCCGTAAGATTTATAATAAATACAAGTATCATTAAAATAGCTGCCATTGCATACGGCACCCAATCAGGAGAACCGCCTTCCGTTGCATACAGATAAAGCTGTACCGTCAATCCGGCACCCGGCTCTGCGGCATGTTGTATTAAACCGGCCGGCATAGTGTAATCCACGCCTGCGGTATAGAGCAGTGCTGCTGATTCACTGACAATGCGGCCTATGCTGAGAATCACCGCAACCATGATTCCCGGCAGCGCACAAGGCAGTAATATGGTGCGGATAATATGCAGCCGGGAGGCTCCCAGGGAGAAGGCCGCCTCCCGATAGGTGGGATTCACCTGCAGTAAGGCCTCTTCCGTCGTACGGATCATGGTAGGCATGACAATCAATGCACAGGTAAGCGAGCCGGCCAGCATGGATCCGCCGCCGCTTCCGATCTTCAATGCATTGATGAAGAAGGCCAGACCGAATAACCCGTAAACTATGGAGGGAATTCCGGCCAGGATCTCAATGGCAAACCGGATCGCTGATATGACCCTGCCCGGCTTTGAATATTCCGCCAGATAGATCGCCGTCCCTATTCCCAGGGGTATGGATACGATCAGGGTAAGCACTACAACATAAAGCGTATTGATAATCATAGGCGCGATCCCATAGGTCTGCCGCAGGCGGGAAGGTGCCGTCGTAAGGAATTCCAGGCTGACATAGGGAAGTCCCTTTATGATAAGAAATATAATGATTGCAAGAACCATTGCGATCACAGCTGCCGTAACCGTATAGATCAATGCCCGTACAGCAATCACACCCGGTCTTACCTTCTTTGAATATGTACTATTATCCATTAAGATTACCTGCCTTCTTCATAAAGAAACGAAAGATAGAATTTATAATAAAGATAAACACGAACAGCACCAGCCCGATTCCGATCAGCACTCCTCTGGTCTGTTCCGTTGCATAGGACATCTCGGTAACGATAGCGGTGGTTAAGAAGCGGACCGGCTTCAGCATGGAGGGCAGCTGGGGTATGTTCCCGGCTACCATCATAACCGCCATGGTTTCACCGATGGCTCTTCCTACTCCTAATAATACGGCCGCCATGATTCCTGATCTGGCTGCCGGCAGGATTATGGTAAAGAGGGCATATTCCTTGCGGACGCCCAATGCATAGGCGGCTTCCATATAACTGCTGTTGACCGCATTAATGCTTGCTTCACTGACGCTGATAATCGTCGGCAATGTCATGATGATCAGCACAATAACGGCAGACAGCATGGATAAGCCTGAAGACAGGTCGAACAGCCTCTGAACCAGCGGAACAATAAAGATTAGTCCTAAGAAGCCGTAGATTACGGAAGGTATTCCGGCCAGGAGACTGATAATGGAGCGCAGCACCGAGCCCAGCTGTCCTGGCACCAGCTGGCCTATTGCCAAAGCTACCAGTATTGAGATGGGCACTGCGATTAAAACGGTAAAAAAGGTGGAGAAGAAAGAGGAAAGAATAAATGCCCATATCCCGTATTGGGGAGGCTGATTGGCAGAGTTCCAGACCGGACCGAAAAGAAAATCCTTAAATCCTACTCTTACAACACTCGGTCCGCCGTTAACCACCATAAAGATTCCTATTAAAATAACTGACAGCACAGTAATTAAGGCAAAAATAAAAACAATGCCCTTAAAAATATTATTATATGTATATGCCTTTGGCTTTTTCATAACCGGTCTCCTTTAGAACCGGCTATTGGCACTGCCAACAGACAGTGCCAATAACCGTTCCTTATCATTTTAACATGCCGCAGCTTAAGCTCCGGTGACAAGCTTTCCTTGTCTACTTGGTTACTGTCACCTTACATGTCGCCGTCTTTTTTCCATCCTTCGTTGTAACCGTGATGCTGACGGAACCTGCCTTCTTGGCAGTTACAACGCCGGCAGCGGATACGGTTGCTATAGAAGTATTCGAGGATTTCCAGGTCACACCCGTGTTGGTTGCATAGGCAGGATTAATGGTCGCTTTTAATGCCAGTGTCTTTTTCACCTGAAGGGAAGCACTGGTTTTATTCAGGGATACACTGCTTACCGGATATGCAACGGTTACCTTGCAGGTCTTTTTAATATTGGAACCATCCTTCGCTGCCACAGTGATGGTCGCACTGCCGGTACCCACTGCTGAGATCCTGCCGGTAGCGGATACTACGGCAACATCGGAATTGGAAGAGGTAAAGGTTAATACCTGGCTGCTTGCATCCGTCGGAACAACCACCGGTGTCAGGGAATATTTCTCACCGGGAATTAGGCTGACCGATGCGCTTCTTAGGGTAATGTCCGTTACTTTAACCTTAACAAGATTATTCTTTACAAAGCCCATGGTATCGATAATTGTCTGTCCTTCCGCACCTGCAATAAAATCCAGGAATGCCTGTGCCGCGGGAGTAGGCTTCTTTTCCTTGTTATAAATCAGTAAAAATGGCCTCTTGATTGCATAAGTACCGTCTGCCACCGTATACTTCGAAGGTTCAACACCCAATACCTTCAGAGCTTTTACCTTCGTATCGTCCATGTCACCCAGGGACATATAACCGATGGCGCCTGAATTATTCTGAACGGAAGTCTGCATTACACCGGTGCTTGCCAGGGAACCGTCAAGATCAACCTCATAACCGCCGGGCAGTCCCTTGATATAGTCTGCCTTGAAGAAATCCTCGAAGCAGCTTCTGGTACCGGATCCGGCCTCCCGGCCGAAGGGAGCTATTTTTACGCTGGTCGTATAAGAGCCCTTGATCTGATTCCAATTCAATGCCGAGGTGTCTCTCGTATATATCTTATAGAGCAGCTCCGGTGAGATCTCTGCCACGGGATTGCTTTTATTAACAACAACCGCAAGACCGTCCAGGCAGATCTGGATCTTGTCCAGAACCTTTGCTTCATCACTGGTTAAATCCCTGCTCGACATACCGAAGTCAACTGTGCCGTTAATGTCCTTTGCATCTGAGATACCTGCGCCTGAGCCTGTAACATTCTGCTGCGTAATCTTCACACCGGGGTTTTTCTCCATGAAAGCTTCTGCAAGAGCTTGAATCAGCGGATTGACCGAGGTGGAACCCGACAGTACGACTGTGCCTGTAACCGAAGCTGCCGAAGCCGGTGCCGGAGCATAAGCAAATGCGGAAAATACCAATGCTGCGGATAGAACAAATGATAATAATTTTTTCATGAATTCACTCCTAACCTATAATTTTGATTTATTTACAACATGTTTATTATAGCGTTCGGAATGTAAAATCAAAAAGCAGGTTAGTGTAAAATATGGAAGCATATTTGTTAAGTTATGGTAAAGTATGATCCTCCGGCACAATGGAAGATGATAACGGCTATTTTCTTCCTAAATATTTTTTGGCCAGTTCTTCTGTGAGCTCTGACAGCTTACCGTCATGAATTATATAGACCGTGCTGCAAAGCTGCTCTATGTCCTCATAATTATGAGATGTCAACAGTATGGTCTTTCCTTCCGCCTGCAGGAGCCTGATGATTTCCTTCATATCATTGTAAGTCTTAAAATCCAAAGCATTAAACGGCTCGTCCAGCACCAGGATCTCCTGATTTTCCATAATAGCCTGGGCAAGCCCCAGCTTTTGCTTCATGCCGAGAGAATAATTGTCAACCTTTGTCTTATTAGCGGGGTCTAATCCAACCTTCTGCATGGCCTCTTTGATTTCCCTCTCCCCAATGACGCCACGGATGTTAGCTAAAAACTCCAGATTTTTATATCCGCTGTACATTCCGATAAAGCCGGGAGAATTTATAAGTACACCCATGTTCTCCGGGAAGTCATCTTTTTGCCCCAGCTGCTTTTCCTGTATGAAAACCTGCCCCTGATCGGGCTTTACAAACCCGCACAATATTTTAAAGAGCACAGATTTTCCGCTGCCGTTTGCACCGACCAGACCAATCGTCGTTCCCTTGCCGACAACAAGTGAAACATCCTCCAGAACCGTCTGACCGGAGAATTGCTTTGTAATATTTCTAAGTTCCATGTATGCGCTCATTTCAGATACCTCCTAATGGTATAAAAGTTTCTTATGGCCGCGGACACGCAGCCAGACAAAGATAATGCAGCTTGTAATGCTCAGAAGCACATATGCCCGAAATACCGGTATGCCGCTTCCAGTCTGGGGTAAATATATTCTGGCCATGCTTGAAAGCCCAAACGGAAGATAACCGCTCACTTCTGCCGGCAATATACATAGCAGATTGAAGCCCGTTATAACAAGAAATCCCGCCGTTATCTGTTTTGTCACACAATACAGTGCCATCATCAGCAAAAACTGCGTCATAATATCAAGTGTCTTCAATCCGGTGCAGACAAGTAAAAGAGGGATGGTTTCTCCAGTTGCCGGCAGGTTCAAAACAGAAATCAAAGCAATGGGTACCGCCATAAACAGTAATCCATAAAAGACAATAAACAGAAAGGCAGTTTTCAAAATTCCCTTCAGCAGCTCATATCTTGTTTTTAACCTTATAGTCACAAAAACCGAATGGCTGTCTGTGATCCTTTCTGTAAAAACAGCAAGCAGGTAGATAGGGAGTCCGTTTGTTATAAGCATTTCCAGTAAGCTTAGAATATGAAATGTACCTGTTCCGTGCCCGGCAAATATCCGGATGATCCATTCATCCGCTGTGATACTATCCGGATTTTGCAGATACTTCCATATGGCAATAACAGATGCAGCAGCCAGCATAATCAACAGGTTTTTCCCGGTGATCACTTCCCGGCAATAATATTGCGTCAACCCTGTTATTCTTTTTAAACGGACGGATAACTGCCAATGCCAGCACCTTTTTACGGTCCAAAGCATAAAGATTGCAAGACATAAGGCGGTAATTACCGTTATAAGCAACCGATAGTCTTCTGTTAAATTGTGATGCAGTATAATTAAGTGGTTAAACCCTGTAATGGGCAGCTCCTGCAAGAACGGCAGCTTAATGCTGACTGCGGTAACAATATAAAATGCCATTATCACTTTAGCAGCACGGGACTTCGGCAGGAAATGGACAATCCACATGCAGAACATTCCCGTAATACACAGACCCGACAGCATATACAGCGACGTGGCAGCCAAACAGTATGCCGGAGATGAAAAGCGGACAGCCAGTACCGAAAACAGTTCCGTCCGGGTTGTACCGCCTGAAAGGATCCAACTATTGCCGGAGGGTAATCCGATACCGGATAATAAAGCGGCAAGCAGCTGGATTCCCATGAAAAGTACCGACAGGACAGCTACGGAAGCCCATTTTGATATAAAATATCGAAAATAGCTGCCATACCTGATAATAACAATTTCAGAATCGTCTTCCATCACAAAGAAACAGACGAAGAGATACATGGGTATCATAAAATAAATCAAGTAGTAGTGATCGGTCATAACAGAAAGGATATGCTGCTCATAGGTCAGCGCCTCCGCCGCACGTCCGCTGAAGCCGAATAAAATACAGCCAAGAAATAACGCAAACAGCTTTCCTTTCCCTAATCTGTGCAGATTTCTTCTTATAATTGCTCCCATGTTCTTCACCTAGACTTTGAACACGGAAATATGTTTCTTTTTCCCAAAGTAAAGCCAGACCGCTGTAATAACGGCACTGATCAGGAGCGGGCCCGTAATAAATGAAGCTGCCCCGGAAGATACCGCCGTAGGTTCAAAAGCTACGACCAGCCGATAGCTCTCCAGCCGCAGGACTGCGAGCAGAAAGTTTTCTAAAATAGTATAGATAAACGGACCTGTCAAAATCACAAAAATATTATCAACGTATAGCGACAGCATAAATCCAAGGCTCATGACAAAAATACCGAGGAAGCCCTTCCAGGCTGAAAGTAAAAATGCATATAAGAGCGGTTTTTGTGTGAACACATCCAAAAAGATATGGTGAAACCACATTGCGAACTCATCTGCAGGGACATAAGGCTCAACCGGAGGCTTCACATATAATGCGAAAACCGCCGACAGGAAATAAGGGACAAACAGGATGGAAAAAGCGGATAACCCGGATATCAGCCACTTTGCAGCCAGGTACTTTCTTTTATTTACTCTTGGCATTGTATAAAGGAGAAAATTATTTTTTCTTTCGTAATACATATTCCAGCAGATGGGAATAACAACAAAGAGCGGGAACAAAAAACCGATCAGCTCCGTACCGACCTCCCACGCCTCCAGGTCATAGTACAATGCGTAATTCTTATACAGAGTGCTGGACAGGATACATGCCCCAACACTAAGTATTGCTATGGTACCAAGAACTGCGAATCTGATTTTTCCCCATTCATTTTTTATTAAACGTAACACCGTATCACTTCCTCTTAAAGATTTTATGCTTATAGTATACCTGTCCGGGGTTTGTTTTCAACATTTTGGAAACCAACAAGGGTCTTAAAGGAACGAATATGTTTTCATTCCCCTAAAACCCTTGTTTATTCCGTAGGTTCATTATAGAAGCACTCCGATGGTCACATAATTTTTATCCTCTATCGTCTCATTACGGGCAATAATTTTTCCATGACAGCGCTCCGCAATTGTACGGATATTGGCTAACCCATGACCATTTGCATAGGATGCATTTTTCTTTGTTGTAAAACCCCGGCGAAACATCTGCACAAACTGTGTGTTAGTGAATGCTTCATGGGGATTGGAAACCAGAACGGATATATGCCCGTCATCCATACCGGCCCTTATTAACACCGTGTCCAGTGGTCCAGATGCTTCCATCGCATTATCCATCAGGATCCCGATAATCTCTATCCAATCGGCTTCCTGCACGGGGCTTTTTTTGAAGGGTGCGTTAAGTTCGGCACGAACTGTAATTTTCATTGCTTCTGCCTGCTTTATTTTGCCGTACAGCATTCCTCCTATGATCTTGCTGTCGCAGCTTAATAATTCACGGTCAATCCCGCTTATCTGCACCCCCTGAATCAGCTGATTTACCTGCTCCCTGGCCTGTTCCAGATCTTCAGCCGTGCCGACTGCCGAGGATATTGCCAGCAGGCGGTTGTTATATTCATGCTGTCTTGCCCTTACCTGCGTTATCAATTCCTCAATTACAGGGATATATTGCTCCAGCATACCGATTCGCCTGCGCTCTTGAAGCCTTCGCTGTTCCCACAGCATCAGCAGTAAATCAACGACCAGGAGTACTCCCGGTATCCCGGCCGCGACCGGTAATCGGGAAAGCATACGGGATAAGTCAAACCCAAAAAAATTTATAAATAATACGAGAATAACAGCTGTATTGCCGACCATCAGCCGTATCAGCAAGCTTCCGTCTTTTAAATTTTCTTTCAGCCTCTCAAAAGGGGAACTGCGCAGGACCAGTATTCCAAGTCCGGCAGAAAGGAATCGGCTGATATGCAGCAGCCAAATATCCCCGCTGACACCAAACATATCAAACAGAAGGGCGCAAATTACCCGCAGCATAATGATAATCGCAAATACGCCCAATGTGCCATAGAAGGTATATCCGTTTTCACGCTGAAACCACAGGCTGTTTGTAATCAGAACAATCAGGAACAGAAACAATAGAAATCCCAGGCTGTTTGCCGGCAGTATCTCATAACCATACGGTATGAATGAAAATAAGCTTGCCGTACCCACTGTTACGGAAATCCTGTCAATACCGCAATATAATACCAACAGGGGAAGCAGAAAATAATCCTTTGCTTTCCTGACGGCCGGTTCCCGGAACATCTGTGTACAGCAAAGAAACAGCAGTACACCGTCCATTGTGATTTGAATTGTATTTGACAGCGTCAGTGCCATAAAGCTCTACCCCCATAATGCATTCTGGTATTTATTCCCGACAGGAATCCGGGCTGCAGAATATTTCAGATAGATACATCTTTGCTGCTTATGGATTTTATCAATATATTCGCTGTTGACCAAAAAACTTTTATGACACCTGACAACCGCCGGATCGTCAATCAACTCCAGCATCTTTGCAAGTGAATATCCTGATATTGTTTCGCCGCCGGCGTCGTTATCCCTTGTGTGTATGACCACCCGTTTTCCGAAGGCTTCTATATATATAATATTTTTAATTTCATATTCAAAGATAAATTGCTTTTGTTCTATTCTGACAGTCTTTGACGCAGTTGCAATATGTCTGCTCAAGCCCAGCGCATCACTGAAGGACTTTTTGAACTCTGCTCTTGAAAACGGCTTGATCAAAAAGCTGTAACATTTAATTTCCCGGTATGCCGTCAACTCTTCTCCTGCCAGAGCGGTGGCAAAGATAATCGGAGTATACTTATATTCCGGTATAGATCGAAGCTGCCTTGCAAGGCTTGTACCCTTGTAGTCTAGAAGCTGTATGTCCAAAATGAAAAGATCAACGACTTCTTTTTGCGCATACTGTAATGCTTCGGCGGCTTTCGGGAAGGAAATTATCCTTGCACCCTCTTCCAGCTCCGATATATACTGCTTTATCAGCTTCACAGCCGCAGCATCATCCTCTACCAATAGAATATGATTCAACCTTTTCACCCTGCTTTCCTGACTTCTTCCATCATCCGTTTATCGGCGCCTTAAGACCAGCCGGAGCTTAGCTGCCCTGACTGCTCCCATCCCATCTATTATGCCCAAAATTCCGCGGCTTCTGCTGCCGTCACAGAATCCACGTTGATACCCCATTTTAGTTTAGTATATTTCTTTTACCGGAAATATACAAGACTATGGATGAGCGGACTTCCATAGTCTTTTCTGATCAGTACCGTATAGCAACAAATATCATCTACTCTTTCAGGACTATGGTAAAGCTCATCCCGTCCGTCTCCTTCTCGGCAAAGATCTCTCCCCCCATCTTGGTCATTATCCTGCGGCATATATAAAGACCCAGTCCGTTGCCGGCCTTGCCCGCGCTGTTGCTCCCTCTATAGAAGCTGTCAAACAGATGGTTGAATTCATTGTCCTTAACGGCTTCCCCGGTATTATGGATCCGGATCAGCTGGCAGTATTCTTCCTCCCGAAAGGAAACGGATATCTCTTTTCCGTCCCCGTATTTAAATGCATTCTCAAGGATATTCTCGATCACTTCATATACACGTTCCATATCCCCCCGCAGCAGCTTGTTGTCATATGGTCCGATCCGTAAGGATATCTGCCGTAATGCGCACTTTTCATAATAGGTGCCTGCAGCCTTATCCATCAGGTCCTTAAGGTAAAACTCCCCGTTTTTAACTTCAATGTCCAGAATATCCTCACTGGAGGCTTTTATAATTTCATTCACATACTGCTCTATCTCGTGTGATTTTTCCTTGATCTGTCTGGCTGCCTCCAGCTTCCTGCCTTCCGTATCGTAGATCTTCTCCATAAGGGCCGTGGAATATAATTGTATGGTGCTTAAGGGGGTCTTAATATCATGGGACAGGGATAAGAGCATCAGCTTTTTCTGCCTTTCCAGCTCCAGTTCCCTATTCCTGATCACATGCAGCCTGTCCCGCAAAAGCCCAAGACCCCATATAAATTTTCCGAAATACCGGTTTTTTGTTTCCTTCAGCTCTTCCCGCAGATGCCCTTTGGACAGCTCATAGGGGAAATCGCTTATTTGATGGAAGGGCTTTAAGATCTGCTGCCGTATATAGATCAGAAGAGTAATATTGACTGCGGCAAAAAGAAAAAGCGCAATTTCCGCAAGTATGACACCGGAACGGCTTTCCTGGGGGATAATATAATCAAAACGAAGATATCCCAGAAGGCTGTCCTTCACATAAAAAGGCACAACTGCCATATGCAGCCCGCCGGTGGTTTTATAAAAATCGTTTTGTATTGTCCGGTCCTTTTCATGGACGGAAAGATATCCGACTTCTTTCACATAGGAACAGGCGCTCAGATCCGGCGGCCGAAAGGAACCGTGTTCTGTCAGCGCAGAATAGATCCTGTTTATTTCCACCCTGTACTGGCTGCCGCTTCCGGTCGTTATCCGGGAATCCAGAAGCAGAATGCCTGCCGCGAATATAAGATAAACCAGTATAAATATTCCTATCAGCCTGCTAAATTTCTTCATATCGGTAACCGACTCCCCATACCGTTATAATCCGTTTCGGATCCTTTGGTGAATCTTCAATTTTATCACGCAGCATCTTAATATGAACGGTCAGCGTCTGGTTCTCACTGAAGCTGTCCGCACCCCATATCTGATTAAACAGATAGTCCTTGTGCAGTGTTTTTCCCGCATTGGTGACCAGGAGCAGCAGCAGTTCATATTCTTTCCCTGTGAGATTTAACGGTTTCTCCTTAAAATAGGCCTGCATGGCCTCCTTATGTATGGAGACCGCACCGGAGGACAATATCGTGTTGCTGCCCTTCCGTTCATAATATCTTCGCATGATCGCCTTGATTTTCGCGATCAGTATGTCGATATCCAGAGGCTTGGTCACATAGTCGTCTGCGCCTAACAAAAAGCCATTGATGCTGTCTTCCTTATCCGTTCTGGCACTCATGATAATAATGGGGATATCCTGTCTTTCACGGATTCCCGTGCAGACGGAGAAGCCGTCCATTCCCGGCAGCATAATATCCAGAAGGACCAGCCTGGCAATGTCACCCTTCAGGTACTCCATTGCCGCTTCACCGCTTCCCGCAAGAAAAACACTGTAATGCTCCCGTGCCAGAAAGGAAGTAATCAGCTCTCCCAGCTCCTTATTATCTTCCACTACCAGAATATCTACCATGCTACCATCCCATCTCCATAAGCCAGTTGCTTACCTTCCGCTCCCTGTCCATCATCTCCGACGTCTCTTCAAGCTTGCCAAGCTCAAACTCACCTTTAATATTCCCATCTTCAATATATATAATCCGGTCACATTTGGCAGCCACCTTCATATCGTGCGTAACCAGCATGATCGTGGTTCCTTCCCGGTTGATGCGAAGCAGTTCCTTCATGACATCCTGTGAATTCTGATGATTCAACGCTCCCGTGGGCTCGTCTGCAAATATCATCTTCGGCCTGTTAATCAGGCTGCGGCATATGCATGCCCTTTGTAATTGTCCGCCGGATACTTCATTAATACCGCTGTCCGATATCTCACTGATTCCCAGCTTTTGCATGAGCTCCTTTGCCCGGTTATTGATCGCTTCCCGCTTCTTTTTCCCTTTTCCGTTCTTCGACTGGTATGCGGGCAATATGATATTATCATAAATGGTCAGATTTTTCAGCATATGCATCTGCTGAAAGATAAATCCCATCTCATCCAGACGCAGATCACTCATTTCATCACTGCTCAATTCGGAAATCTCCTTTCCGAAGAAATTCACGTTGCCGGCAGTAACATGATCCATACCGCTGACCGTGTACAGCAGGGTGGATTTTCCTGAGCCGCTTGCCCCCATTATGGCAACCATCTCGCCGTGATTGATCTCAAAGGTCACATTGCGCAATACATTATTCTGGATTTTATTAATGATATAGGTTTTACATACATTTTTAACTGCTAATGAATTCATACCGTTACCTCCTGATTATAACATAATTTAAATAATTCACATATCCAATTTGCAATACTATTCTTCACCGTTCATTTCTCTGATATTGATCCTGCCCACCATAAAGGAGCTGATCCAGGCTACCGCCATGGGTACCGCAAACATAAGGGCCGGATACAGTACATACACTTCCAGCGGCACGATTGTCAATGCAATGTGTTTTGCTCCCATGAATTTAAAAACGTAGCCTATGGTATGATCATCAAGTAATATGGATAACAGGATTCCAAGTCCTACGGAGAAAGCCTGTACAATGCCGATTCTAACTATATGAATACTTCTTAAGGCTTTATTTCTAAAGCCGATACTTTTCAGCATTGCAATTTCAACTGTCTCCCTTGCCACAAAGGTTTTCATCATCAATACTGTAATTAGTCCGTCAATACAAAGCACAAGCAGAATAATCAGGTTTTTAAACGAATTTATCTGATCTACGATACTTCCCAAGGACACAGATACAAATTGATCCGCATTCTTCACTTCATTGTCGGGATATAACTCAGAAAGGATCTTTTCTGCTGCTTTCTGATCCGTCTTGTTATCGGTAAAGTCTCCCTGAAGATATCCCACACCTGTAAGGTTTTTATAATTTATTTCCGTTCTATTGTTCAGCCTAGCCAGCCTGCCCTGGTTGCTCATGGACTGAAAAACACCTGTCAGGATAAATTCTCTTTCTTCTCCTTCCATCATGACATGAACGGTATCACCAACTCCCACCTTCATTTCATCAGCAAGCACTTCAGCCAAAGCAATTTCATTTTCCAGTACCGGATTACTGCCTTCATAATAATTATAATCAAATCTGCTGCCGTTTAAATTCTGCATAGTTACTGTGGGATAGACGTCTTCCCTGTCATTCCCATGCATGCTTAGCGTGGTGTAGATTTCCACATAAAGCTTTGCCGGTATCCCAGCCTGCTCCATCTGCTTTTCCATCTCATCTATAATATCCAGCGCTTTTTCTTTACCGCCTTCGAACATAATGTTTGAATCAAAGATCTGCGAAATATAGAAATCTGATTTGATGTTCCCGAATAAGGTTATCATGTTCTCATCCTTGAGCGTATTCATGGCATTAACCGGAATAATAATTAGCATCATTCCCATACAGAAGGTAAGCATCATGACCGCATATTTACGGATCGATGTTAAAATATCATTCAGGGCTATAAAAATAGTAACGGGTAATTTCCTGTATTTCTTGAATTTTAAAACACTATTCCCTTGAAAACGCTCTCCGGTAGAACCGTTTCTGATTGCTTCGATGGCCGAATATTTATCCAGTCTCTTCATACTGGCATAGCAAAAACAAACCACGAGCATAACGACTAACAGGCTGCAGCTCATATTAATCAGAGGATTTTGACTGGTATCCTCCATCAGAATGTTAGCATTTACCTGATTAATTAATAAAGACGCAAAGGGAAAGCTTGCTATAAAGCCAAAAGCTGACCCGGCCATGGCAAGTCCCAGATACTTGATCAGGTAGATACTCTTGATCCCTATATTTTTTATACCGATTGCTTTCATTACTCCGATATCCTTATAATCTTCCTGTATCGTAAAGACAATCGTGAAGCGGAGTACAAAAAACGATATCAGAATCAGGCATGCGCTGACAATCAGCAATATGCCGGCAATAAGCATTTCTGTCATGTAGCATAGTTTTACGGTAGATCTGGGAAACGAAAATACCATATTAAAATTCTGTGCCTTCAGACTTTTTTGAAAGCGTTCCGCATGGTCCGCGCTGATCATATACCATACATTAAAGGAAATACCCTCCTGCTGCGTCAATTGGACATAATCCCCTTCCGAGATGAGAAAGCGCTTAAAGCCCATATAACTGGTACCGCATACGGCATCCATTGTAAAATATGAAACCGTAAATTCCTTCTTTACCCCTCCCACCTTTACAGAAAGCTTATCCCCGATTTTTAAATTATTGGGATTTTTATCGATTAAAGGAATTGCTATTTCACCCCGGTCAAGTTCAATCAGATTACCGTCCTCGTCAAAAATCCTGCCGTATTTCTGGGGCTGTACCAGAAGCTCACTTACACTCGACTGTTTAA
>JAFADH010000202.1 GCA_023424995.1 Bacillota bacterium
CAGGAAGACCGTCTGATTGAGCATTGGGATGCGGTACGCAATATTAAGCTGGTATGTGATAAATCAATAAGTACGGATGAAATAAAAGCGGAGCTTCATAAGGTGGGCTTAGATGATGTACAGGGCAAGCCTGTGAGCAGGCTCAGCGGAGGGCAAAGACGCAGGGTATCTCTCATAAGGGCAATGCTTGCAAAAAGCAGTCTGCTGATCATGGATGAACCTCTGAAGGGTCTGGATTCAGGATTAAAAGTGCAGGTTATCGAATATATAAAGCAGAATACGAAGAACAAGACGATCATTATGGTGACGCATGATATGGAAGAAGCGCAGCTGCTGGAAGCTGATATCAGACAGCTGGCTGATTACAGCATAGCATAATTTACCGGATGCCGTCGGCACTGTTTATTACTTGGAAGTGGAGATAAAGCAGCTTTTATAGTCAATATCAAAGATTTGGCACAGGGAGTATTGTTACAGGCAATACTTCTTTTTTTATTTCATTGAACAGGACATACAGTCGTCCTGTTTGTGTGCTATAATATTTACAATAAGAAGGTTAGTCTGAAACATACAGGATATTTTCCGGACTTGCGGGAAAACGGCATTTTTTTTCGGATAAATGAAACGTGAACGGGAAAACGCTGGTTTTTGAGTAACTGATCTGCGCAGATTAGTCCGAGAAAGATACGATAAGTGTTCGAAGGGTATGAAAAACAATGAAGAATGAACAGATATCATCCTATTGCCTGGCAAAGCCCGGAGCATATGAAGCATTTCCTTTCGGTGATATTCCTATCTGCTATAAGGTATGCGGCAAGCTTTTCCTGCAGCTCTATCCGGCACCGGATAACCATAAAATCACCATAAGCTGTGAACCGATGCTGGCTGATTTTTATCGCGGGCAGTATCCCGGCACGGTGATACCCGGTTATCATTGCCCGGACCGCCTGAAGCAGTACATGAACACGGTCTATCTGGATCAAGGGGTCGGGGATAATCTGTTACTCGATATGATCGACCATTCCTATGACAGGGTAGTGAGCAGGCTGCCGCGCCGTGACAGAGAAAAATTAAGAGAGATGACAGGAGGTAATTATGAAGCTTGACCGTCTTCTTGGTATACTGACCGTCCTTTTGCAGCAGGAGCGTGTGACGGCTCCTTATCTTGCTGAGAAATTCGAGGTTACACGCCGCACGATCGGACGGGATATCGATGCGCTCTGTATGGCGGGTATACCGGTTGTTACCCGTCAGGGGGGAGGGGGAGGCATCTCCATAGCGGAGGGCTATAAGCTGGACAAAAGTGTTCTTACAGGTGATGAGCTGTCCGGTATGATCGCCGCCCTGAAGGGAATAGGAAGTGTATCCGATAAGTCCCAGGCGGAGCGTACCCTGGATAAGCTGGCGATCAACAGGGACGCGGTAGTATCCCTGCGTGAGCCCATCGTTATTGATCTTGCCTCGCATTATAAAGGCAGCCTGTCCCCTAAGATCAAGCTGATAAAACAGGCGATCCTGGAACAGAGGCTGATCGAATTTGATTATTATTATGAAAAGGGACAGATGAGGCGCAGGATTGAACCGTACCTGGTTATATTTCAATGGACAGCCTGGTATGTGTTCGGCTTTTGCCTGGAACGGCAGGACTGGAGGATGTTCAAGCTGGCACGGCTATGGGAGCTGAAGCCCTGCGAAGAGATATATGCCCTGCGTGAGATACCCCCGGACAGGAGGGATTTTAATGCCCACTTAACGGATGATAAGAAGCTGGTGGTGCTGTTCGAGCCCTCGGCTAAATATCAGCTGATTGAAACCTACGGTCTGGAGTGCTTTACGGTTACGGAAGAAGGCAGCTTACGCCTGGAGATCGGTTACACGAACCGCGACTTCACATTAAGCTGGCTTCTGGGCTTCGGCAGCAGGGTGAAGGTGCTGGAACCGGAAGACATGGCGGAAGAGCTGCGCCGGACTGCGGAAAATATATTAAAAAAATATTTATGAACAAGACAGAGTGTTGTCCTGTTATATAGTATATAGTAAATATAAAATACAGTAATCACAGGCTAGGTAATTATAGCTTATGATATCTGCAAGTCATAAGGCACGTGACTGCAGTTTCTGTCAGCCATTGCTGACTATGGTACTGCAAATCATTGAGAGTGTGAATAAACAATTGATATACTTTATGACATATGCATCGGAACAGATGGGTAACAGGATGATTGCTTATTAATCGCATGGGGGTTTTTATGAATAATACGGAGATCAGCAATGAGGAGATTATTGCCGCCTTGGAGAAGGAAAGCATAATGACGCTTGCCACCTGCAGCGGTAACAGGGTGACCATAAGACCCATGAGCCATATTAATAGGGGCCTGACGGTGTACTTTCAGACGGGAAGGGATTCCTTAAAGGTGAAGCAGATACGGGACAATCCATATGTAGCCTTATGTGTGGGTACCTATGAAATTGAAGGTAAAGCTTCTTTGCTTGGACATCCCTTTGATTCGGGAAATGAGTTATTTAAGAAAAAGTACAAAGAAAAGCACCCCGGCTCCTATGACACATATTCGGCTTATGAGGATGAAATCGTCGTTGAGGTCAACATTCACCGGGTAAGGCAGTGGCGCTATGTGGAAGGCATCCCGTGCCTGGCTGAAAAATCATATGATATGGAGGAAATGCTGTGATACGAAATTATGAGGATTTTGTCAACGTGCTTCTTGATGCGGGATTTTCCATGGGCGGCGGCAACAGCGAGGGGATCTATGCAGCGATCCCATGGAACTGGAATCAGGCTCCGCCTTATGAAACACCGGTTTGCTGGCATACGGGAGATCCCCGGACCGATCCCTGGGAGTGGCGTATGCGTGTACTGGATGAACGGGATGATATTGCTTATGCGAAGCTTTTCTTTAAGAAAAGCGGCTATATCACAAAGGAGTGGTATCCTTATTTCCTGGCAGCGAGACGTGGCGGCAAGGATTTTACGGAGGAATATGAGAATGGCACCATAAGCCACTTTGCCAAGCGTATCTATGAGATTATCCTTGAATATGAAACCCTGCCGTTCCATGCCATTAAGCAGATCGGCGGCTTCACGCGGGAGGATGCGTCCAGGTTTGAACAGGCGATTATCGAGCTGCAGATGAAGATGTATCTAACTATGTGCGGAAGGCAGCAGAAGATATCCAGAAAGGGTGAGGAGTATGGCTGGTCCTCCACTGTGTTCTGTACGGTGGAGAGGTATTTTGGAGATGAAACCATAGAAAAAGCAGGCAGAATAAACAGCAGGGAAGCCATAGACAGAATAACGGAACGGATATATTTTCTGAATTCTTCCGCAGATCCACGTAAGATTGCCAAATTCATAAAGGGTTAGATAAATTTATAAAGAGTTAGATTAATTCATAAAGGGTTAGGTAAATTCATAAAGGATCAGTTAAAATTCATAAAGGCTTAGATAAAAATAAAAATATATAGGAGGATTAACAATGAAAAACGAGACTATCATAAGAGCCGGAGAGATTATCAGGCAGAACACTGCTCATAACCAGCCCCAAGGTTCCGATTTATACTGTACCTTGGCATTGATCGATGCAGACGGGTATCCCACGACTTCGACCATTACAGCTTCAAAATCGGAGGGTATTGATTGGATTACCTTTTGCACAGGGATCGAGAGCAATAAGGCAAAACGCATAAGAAATTGCAGCCGGGCAAGCGTATGCTTTAATGCAGCCGGAGCATATAATATCAATCTGGTGGGTACGGTGGATATAATAACGGATGCGGATATCAAGCAGGAGATGTGGTATGACGGTCTGAAGAATCATTTTAAGGCTCCGGATGATCCCAATTACTGCGTTCTGAGATTCCGTACGCACAGATACAGCCTGCTGGTTGATTGGAAGGAAGCGGAGGGAATACTATGAATGACAGGATAGAAGAGTCAGGATCAGAACCGGTTGATGCCCTTCATAATATAAAATTGCAGGAGAATCAATTGCAGGAAAATCACCGGTCGGACGATATAAATGAGAAACCTGCCTGGAGCAATGTCCTGCTCACTTCAGCCGGATTTGAGGATATGGACGGCAAGCAGAAGCAGAATATCGTAAGATGTTTTTTAAATATGCTCGGCAAATCCGTGAAGGCTGCAAGAATATTATTCATTCCAACCGCAGCTATCTATAAGGAAGCCAGGGAAATGGTGGTCAAATGCAGGGATGAATTGCTCCATATGGGTATTTTACCTGAGAATATTATTACATACGAGCTGGACGGCAGCATGCCAGAGGATACTGCCATGTCCTTTGATGTCATTTACTTTACGGGCGGAGATACCAATCATCTGCTCCGCCGGATCAGGGAAACTGATTTTGATACCATTGTGATGAGAATGGTCCATGCAAATAAGGTATATGTGGGAGTCAGTGCAGGCAGTCTCATTGCCACTCCCAATATAGGTAAACCGCAGGATCCGAGTACGGCGGGATTTAGCCTGATAAATGCTTACCTGTCCGTTCACTGCCCGGAGAATGCCGAGAGCAGAAAGGATCTGCCGTTTCCTCACATAGCATTAACCGATAATCAGGCATTGGCTGTCACCGGCAGCGGTTATCAGCTGGTGGAAGGATAATTTATCAATTTAAAGTTACATAGTAGAACATTGTGGAGGAAATTGTATTACGGAATCAAGCAAAATAACTTTTGATATTTATTTTATAATCATAAATTCAATGGCATTGGTATGTATTAAGATCTTCCTTCCATCAAAATCAATTATAGAATTTTATCAAAGATATTTCTTATACTCTTTGGCAGCCGGTGATTATCATAAAGTTGATTGTATGAAAAGTGAAGGGACTTTATATAAATATGCTAAGGAAAGGTATATATAATGTTTGATGGATTTAATGGTTCAACAATAAAATATTTTGAATTAATGGAAAGGAAGAATGATAAGCAGTCTTTTAAAGAAAATGAATTATTATTTATGGAAGGAATACAACAGCCCTTGGAGGAATTATTTTACGAGCTGTCAAATTTTTTTTCTAATATGGACTTTGACTTATCTATAAATAAGAGAAGGTGCATATCTTCTCCATATAACGATGCCAGATTTTGCGGTAATAGACCGATAAAAGAATATATCTATATTAGGTTTAAGGTAAACCGGAGGAGCAAAGAAAATACGATTGGTTTTTTCTTTGATGCCTCTAAAACAAATTTTAAATATGGGTTAAATATATATGATTTAAATTCACAGGGAATGGAATTAATACGAAATAAAATATTAGATAATAGAAAACAGGCAAAAAGTCTGATTAATCAATTTAATGAAAAAAGAACAATGCAGCTGGCAGGGAAAACTTATGTAAAAGATAATTTTCCTAATGAAGACATTGTTCTGAAAAATTGGTTAAATATGCGTACAATATCTTTTTACCATAAGGAAGAGATAAATCCGGTTTTTTTTAATAATGCTTTACTTGAAGATATGATAAACGCTTACGACAATATGAAAAAAATTTACTTTTTTGTTAAGGACGCACTTAATTAATCAAAGTAAAAGAAGGTATTGATGAATGCATATCAGATAAATGGGAACATTATTATCCTTTTATATAATAAAATCCCTATTTACAAAATGAATTGATAAGCTTAATCTGTACATGAAGAATTTTTTTCTATAATAACTGTAATAGTTAAGGATTAGCGTATGAATTGATGTATTACTTTCATTATATGATAAAAAACCTCTCGGTAAGCCGGTTCTTGCAAATCGCTAACGGGAGGTTGTTTTTTCATGTGTTTTCGGCTATAATACATAATTAATAAGAGACAGGATGACAGCACCGGAGCATCCTGTTTCGTTCAGTCCGAAACAGGGGAGAGAGAGGTAATTTCATGCATATAACCATAACAGGGAATTTGGGAAGCGGTAAATCAACAATTTGTAAGCTGTTGAATGAGAAATATCATTTTGATATATATTCCACGGGGAAGGTTCAGAGAGAGCTGGCCAGGCAGATGAATATGACTACTCTGGAATTAAACCAGTTGATGTGCAGTGATAAAAAATATGACAATATGATTGACGATGCGACTACCAGAATATCCAGAGAGAATAAGGATAAGGACCTGATCTTTGATTCACGCCTGGCCTGGCATTTTGTAGAGCATTCCTTTAAGGTGTTTGTGTCGGTCAGCCTGGAGGTGGCAGCTGAGCGTGTCATGAATGACCGGAGAGGGGAGGAAGAGAAATATTCCTCCCTGGAGGAAGCAAAGAAGCTTCTTGCCGAGCGTGCAGCCACGGAACGGGCAAGATATAAGGATATTTACAATTTGAACTACATGGATTTTTCCAACTATAATCTTGTTATTGACAGTACTTACTGTAAGCAGGAGAAAATCGCGGAGATCATACTCAGAGAAGCGAAGGAATTCTATGGGAACGGCAATATAGCGGAGACGACGAAGATGCTTGTATCACCAAAAAGGCTGTTGAAGGAGAAAGATGTGTCGAAGGGGGATGAGACAAGACTGCATTCCCTGATAGCGGAATATAGAAAGGTACCGGATTATATCGCTGATATTATATCCGTGACAAAATCGGAGGATAATTATGAGGTGTTAAACGGTAAAGATCAAGCTGTTGCGGCTTATTTGGCCGAGGTTCCCTATGTTCCTGTTGAGGTGATCGCGGAATAGCCGGACAGATAATTCAGGTTGGATTTTCCATAGAAATAACCGTATAATTTAGATAAATTTGGCGAAATAATTAGAAAATATCCCCTCGGATATAATCATCCATATGGCAGACAATATGTAAGAGGATTCGAAATATTGGAATCCTCTTATAAATTTGTCTGATTTAGGGGGATTTAGCAATGAGAACTAAGGAAGAACGTTCCATAAAGATAAAATGGCTGCTGAAGGTTGCGGTGATCACTATCAGCGTCTATCTGGGCTTGCGATATTTGCTGCCGTTAATTCTTCCCTTTGCCGTATCTTATTTCCTGGCTTGGATTATCCGTCCAGTAACGGAAGCACTGTACCGGAAGTTCAAGATACCTCGTATTCTGGGCGGTACCGGTGCTCTTTTATTATTGGTAGGCGTCTTTGGTACGGCATTTGTACTGCTGATTAACATCCTGGTCAAGGAAGCGATCGCTTTTCTTCGTAATCTTCCCGTATATCTGAGCATGATTGCCGACAGGCTGGATTCCATATGTGAACACTGCGACAGACTGATGAGATATGAGATCGGTACGCTTCGGGGGATTGTTGACGAGAATCTTACCAACGGATTGAATAGGATCAAGACGAATCTTATGCCGGAGATGACGGAGCATACCATATCCATTACTGTGAAGCTCATAGCATTTATGGGGATCGCCTTGATTGTGTTCGTGGCAGCGGTGCTTATTGCCAAGGATCTGCCGGAATTTCACAAACGGTATGAGAATAATGACTTTTATAAGGATATCCGCAAGGTTACGGATAAATTATCGGAAGCGGGAATCGCATATCTGCGTTCCCAGCTGATCATCATGTCGATTGTGGCCGGTATATGCGTTCTGGCTCTAACCTTGATTAAAAATGACTATGCGGCTCTGATCGGCATCGGCATAGCCATCATGGATGCTCTTCCGATTCTGGGCAGCGGAATCGTACTGGTTCCCTGGGCCATCATCCTGTTAGTGGACGGAAAGATTCTGGCTGCCGCCATATTGATGACGGCATACCTTCTGTGTCAGATCATCCGGGAGGTTCTGGAGCCGAAGCTCATCGGCAGCCGTATCGGTATTAAGCCCTTATTTACACTGTTTGCCATGTATATCGGTGTGAAGCTGTTCGGTATAATAGGCTTTCTCTTGGGACCTGTGGGACTTTTGATCATTATGACCATATATAATGCAATGAATGAAAAGCAAGATAATGTTGCAAATAAGGAGGATGTTTCCTATAATAACAAATAGATAGAGAACACTATCTTACCAATGTAAAAATACTTAGCTTCCCTACCAAAATCAGCAGATTTTTGTAAGAATGGAGATTATTATGAGTAAAAATAATTTTGCATTAACACCACCCATGGGGTGGAACAGCTGGGACTGCTACGGTGCCAGTGTTACGGAGAAGGAAGTCCGGGCGAATGCGGACTATATGGCAGATAAACTGAAGCAATACGGCTGGCAGTATATCGTCGTGGATATCCAGTGGTATGAACCAATGGCATCCGGTACGGAATACCAAAACCTTGCTCCCTTATGTATGGATGAGTATGGCCGGCTGCTGCCGGCTGTGAACCGTTTTCCCTGTGCGGAGGGAGGAAAGGGCTTTCTTCCTCTGTCCGATTATGTGCATTCCCTCGGCTTAAAATTCGGCATCCATATTATGAGGGGCATACCCAGGCAGGCAGTATACCAGAACACGGCCATAAAGGATTCGGCTTATACGGCCAGGGATGCAGCCGACGGGTTTAATGTATGCCTCTGGAACCAGGACATGTACGGAATGAATGCCGGACATAATTCCTCTGCCAAGGCTAAGAAGGCGGCACAGGCATATTATAATTCCCTGATTGAATTATATGTCAGCTGGGGAGTGGATTACATAAAGGTAGATGATCTGGCGGCTCCGAATTACCGTTATGAGGAGGTTGAGATGATACGCAGGGCCATTGATGAATCCGGAAGGGCAATCGTATTCTCGGCATCTCCCGGAGATACTCCTTTGGAGGCTGCGGAGCATTGCGTGAAGAATTTGAATCTCTGGCGCGTCTCCAATGACTTCTGGGACGAATGGAGACTGTTATATAAGCAGTTCGGCCTGATGAAGGACTGGAATCCTTATATGGGGACAGGATATTACCCGGATGCCGACATGATTCCTATCGGACATCTCTGCGTACGGACTAATGCGGAATACAATCCCACCAGACGAACCCGCTTTACAGAGACCGAACAATATACCATGATGTCCCTGTGGGCAATCAGCCGATCACCTTTGATCCTTGGCTGTGAGATGACGGATCTGGACGATTTCTCCCTTGGATTGATCACCAACCGGGAGATGATCGATATTAACCAGTTTTCCTGTAACAACAGGGAACATTCCCGGCATGATGACTGCCCGGTATGGGTTGCCGAAGGAAGGAACGGAGAGACCTATCTGGCATTATTTAACCTGAATGAAAAAGCCAGGGTGGTGGGAGCTGTCTTTCAAGAATTTGGTTTAAAGGACGTACTGAATGCCTTCGATGTTTGGAGCGGTAAGGAGCTGGGGGAATATGAAGGCTTTATTTCCTTCTGCCTGCAGCCCCATGAAAGCAAACTGATCCGGTTACAATAAGACATAAGCAATGTACCTAAACCAGCCAGGCAGCGTACAACGGAATCGCTTCTATCCCATTTTCCCAGCCAAAATTCCTTCCTGAAAAGCGAATGCTCTTCTCAGAAGGATATTTACTGAGGAAAACCGATAAGCTGCGTGATTTTGTATGCTCTCTGGCTTTTACTTCGATGGGAACTGCCTTTCCTTCCTGCTCGATGATAAAATCCACCTCCGCCTCACCGCCGGAGGACCAGTAATACAGCTTGTATGGATGCATTTCTAATATATTGGCAATATAATTCTCTGTTAAAGCCCCAATAAAAACATGATCATTACCGCTGATGATATCGTATGCTGTTATTCCTGCTTTTGTAGTCAGAAGTCCCACATCATTCATATATAGCTTAAATGCTGCCAGATTCCTATAAATCTCAAGAGGGTGTATGCCGTGCTCTGCTTTTTCACATTTTGTAACGATCCCTGCCGCCAGTAACCAGTCGATGGATGCTCCGAATAACATATCCTATTTCCTTTTGCGAACTTGACGAATGGGAATGGACGATATAACATAAAACTATAAGTTCCCAAAAAAGAATCAAAGGCAATAGAATGCGAATAAAATATGGTATCAGCATATATGCCTGTAAGATAGTTGAAAAGGACATTCACGTCCTGTTAACATAACGAAGAAAAGAAAGGGTATAAAAATGAATCCGGTAAGCCATGGAAAATTAGTTATTATAGGAGCAGGTCACGTGGGGTCTGCCATTTTAAATTCGGTCTTACGGCTAAACTTAGTGGATGAAATCGTTGTAATAAACCGCAACCGGAAAAAAGCCCTGGGAGAAGTACTGGATGCCAGCCATACGACGGCATTTACGTATAGTACGAACACCACCATAAGGGTAGGGGATTACTCCGATTGTGCGGATGCCCATATCATCGTAAATACTGCCGGACCCAGCATACAGCCGGGAGAGACACGGAGCAGGATGGCATTGCTGGATAATAATGTTCAGGTGATGTGCAATATTATGGGGGAGATCACCAGATATACGAAGGATGCTATTATTATCAATGTGTCCAATCCGGTGGATATTCTTACCTATGTGGCGCAGTCAAGATTTGATTATCCCGCTTCCAGGCTCATAAGTACGGGTACCCTGCTGGACTCCGCCAGATTCAATAAGATGCTGGGGGATATCTGCAAGGTGGATGCAAAGAATGTGACCGGCTTTGTGCTGGGCGAGCATGGAGGTACTGCCTTCATCCCCTGGAATACAGTGAATATCGTTGGAATCCCCTTTGAGGAGTTTGAGAAGCAATTCCGGTTAAAGGAGCCGATTGATAAAGAGAAGCTGCTGCGTGAGGTTAAGGAAAGCGGTCTGGACATCCTGGAATTAAAGGGATATACCAGCTCAGGCATCGCACTCAGCGTGTGCCGCCTGATCGGCATCATTGTCCGCAATGAGCGGGCGGTGCTTCCCGTATCTATTGTATTGGACGGCCAGTATGGATTGAAAAATGTAGCCATGAGTTTACCCTGCGTTATCTCCAAGACAGGGATCGATCATGTATTGCAGCTTCCGCTGGATGAGCAGGGTTATGAGGATTTAATGAAATGTTATGATTATCTTTATGGGATTACCGGTAATCTATAAAGATATAGAGATAGCAGAGCAGGAAATAGAAAACAAAAAAACTCTGGATGCAAAAGAAGCACTTAAAAATTTAAGGAGCAAATATGGAATATAAACTTTCGATTACGGATTCTGCTAATAGGGATATGGATATGATCTATGCGTATATCATGAACCATCTATGTAATCCTAAAGCAGCGACTGATTCAGCTGATGCTATTGAAGTTAAGTATGAAGAAGTCTGTTCTAATCCATATATGTATAAAGAATCAAGAAATTATATTCTGAAGAAATAAGGTTTTAGAAAAATTGCGGTAAAAAATTATATAATTTTATATAAAGCAGATAATATACAAAAAGAAGTTATTATAACCGGAATATACTATTGCCGGCAGAATTATAGTGAATTATTATAATATCTGTCTGGTACCGGGTACTCAGTATTATATTAATACAGCTATATCTATTGATTATTATGTGATCGGAATATCCCCTTGACAAAGCCGATATTCTGGAATAAAATTAGTTCAATCTTCCCGATGCCGACAGGAATGCTTCCATCGGCCTGACTTGGGATGTGAATAGGCGTTGAAGAGGAATAGTAGATCATCATCCTGTTACAGAGAGAGAAGCACTGGTGGGAGCTTCTTATAGGCCGATGGTTGAACCGGCCTTGGAGCTTTGCATGAACCGATGTCCTGAAGAATATCCTTAAATGCAGCGTAGAACCGGCGTTAACGGTGCAAAGAGAACTGCCCATAGGCAGTTAATTAGGGTGGTACCGCCGAAAGCACTTCGGTCCCTTGGAGGACTGCAGGGCTTTTTTTATTACTTTAAAAAGCCGGTGCAGTCAAGATACAATGAGGTATTTTAATAAAAAGGAGGATGTTTATGGCACAGGATAAGAAGTTAGTGGAAGCAATAACCTCCATGGAGGCGGATTTTGCCCAATGGTATACGGATGTTGTGAAGAAAGCGGAGCTTATCGAGTATTCCAGCATCAGAGGATGTATGATCCTAAGACCCCAGGGATATGCCATCTGGGAGAATATCCAGAGACAGCTGGATGCGGATTTTAAGGCGACCGGGGTAGAGAATGTATATATGCCCATGTTCATTCCGGAGAGCTTGCTGCAGAAGGAAAAGGATCATGTGGAAGGCTTTGCGCCCGAGGTAGCCTGGGTTACCCACGGCGGCGGAGAGGCACTGCAGGAGAGGATGTGCATAAGGCCTACCTCAGAGACCTTGTTCTGTGATTTTTATTCTAAGATCATCCAATCACACAGGGATCTGCCGAAGCTATATAACCAGTGGTGTTCCGTAGTACGCTGGGAGAAGACTACCAGACCCTTCCTCCGTTCCATGGAGTTCTTGTGGCAGGAGGGGCATACCGCTCATGCTACCGCAGAGGAAGCGGAGGAGAGGACCATACTGATGCTGAAGGTCTATGCGGACTTCTGCGAGAGAGTTCTGGCAATCCCCATGATCAAGGGACGCAAATCCGAGAAGGAGAAATTCGCAGGGGCTCGTGCTACGTATACCATAGAAGCCTTAATGCATGACGGCAAGGCACTGCAATCCGGTACCAGCCATAACTTTGGGGACGGCTTTGCGAAAGCGTTCAATATTCAATATACCGATAAAAATAATACACTCCGGCATGTCCATCAGACCTCCTGGGGCATGTCCACCAGAATTATCGGAGCCATCATCATGGTACACGGTGACGACAGCGGTTTAGTGCTGCCTCCGAGGATCGCGCCTACCCAGATCATGATCATTCCTATCAACCAGAATAAAGAAGGTGTCCTTGACAAAGCCTATGAACTGAAGGAGAAATTGAGCGGCTTCAAGGTGAAGGTGGATGATTCAGATAAGAGTCCCGGCTGGAAGTTCAGTGAGCAGGAGATGCGGGGTATTCCGATCCGCATCGAGATAGGGCCCAAGGACATCGAGGCAAACCAGGCAGTTATTGTAAGAAGGGATACCAGAGAAAAGCTGGTGGTATCCCTGGATGATATTACGGCCAGAGCCGGAGAAGTGCTTGAGACCATGCAGTCCGACATGCTGGAAAGAGCCAGGAAGCATCGAGATTCTCATACCTATACGGCTGTTACCCTGGAGGAATTCGAGAAAATAATAGCTGAAAAGCCCGGTTTTGTGAAGGCCATGTGGTGCCAGGATGAGGCCTGCGAGAAGGAAATAAAGGAAAAGACCGGCGCTACCTCCCGGTGCATGCCCTTCGAACAGGAGCATATCGGAGATACCTGCGTATGCTGCGGAAAACCGGCCAAGGTTATGGCTTACTGGGGTAAAGCTTATTAGGCATTTGAATTATCCTCTTTATTATTCCTTGCTTCAAAATATATTTTGTTGTTCAGTGCGGATAGGGAGCCGGGTTTGACCGCAAGAGCTTTATTGTTATACTCTTCCGCTTTTTTATAATAACCCAGATGGTCATAACATACGGCACATTCAATCAAAGGGATGTAATCCCAGCAGTCAGGCTGTATAAAGCCCCAGGAATCCTGGGGCTTTTTTAAGGACAGGATAAAATCGAACCAGAAGGCGGCACGTTCATAATCCTTCTGATCCTTATAATAATAAGCAAGCTGGCAGCAAAGCTCTGCCCGGGGAAGATCATAGGCAAAGCTGCGCAGCAGAGCAGTCAGCGCTTTCTCCGGCAGGTTTGTTTTCTGATAGCATCTGGCAAGCTCACCGCAGGCGGAGATATTATCCTCTTTCCAGCCAAGTCCGGAATCCAGAAAAGCTTCGAACATAACGGCGGCTTCTGCCATTTTTCCGTTATCCTTCAATTCCCTTGCATAATAGTAAGTGCCTCTCGGAGTTAAGGGTATTTCCTTTTTTCGCAGATTTTCATATATCTCGAGATTTCTCCCGCTGTGTTGTTCATGGGGGGACTTTCCATGTGTAACAGCGATATCGGAGTTCATGGTCTTGCCTTTGATCTGCAGATATTCATGGACCGGCTCCTTCCATTCAAAAACGCCGGCCCTTTTCACCAGACGCTCCCTGTAATAAGAAAAAGTGACATTGCCCTGCTGGTCCATACTCACATTATATTTCATCATGACCACGGAAATATCGGTATCAAGCGTCTCTTTCAGCTCCCGGAATCTTGCATTATCCTCCGGAAGCAGGATATCATCCGCATCAAGCCACAGGATGTAGTCCATGGTTGCATAGCTGAAGGAGCTGTTGCGGGCGGCAGAGAAATCATCAATCCAGTTAAAATCATATATTTTATCGGTATATTTTGCACACAGTTCTTTCGTCCGGTCCGTGGATCCCGTATCCACAATGATGATTTCATCCACGGCATTTGCAACGGAATTCAGGCACCGGTCGATATACTCCTCTTCATTTTTCACTATCATACATAAGCTTACGGTTATCATAGTTCTCTCCGTTTCTGCGCTTAACTTCTGATCCATGCAAAGAGCAGCGGCCTTCACATTTTTCTTGGATAAGGCATATGGTATACAATAATATCTATCATATGATGAGGATTATGTTTATGTGCCGTACAGGTGGGAGGAAACGGGGCGGCAGCCTTGACTGGCAATGGTGCGGGAGCTTCCTGATGATAATCCGGCCTGGCTGACAATATACAGAAGATAAAGAATGATAGGGCACTGAAACAAAATCGGTTTAAATCTGCTTTAAGGATTGTTATATGATTGAAATCTATATACCGGTTTGCTATAATC
>JAFADH010000269.1 GCA_023424995.1 Bacillota bacterium
AGGCGTTCTCCGGTTTTTTCACCGATTACAACAAGTCCGCAGCACTTATCATACCAATCCTCCGTATAATAATACTTTTCGTTGTCATACCCCTCCGGTATACCTTTCGGCGACCAATACGCGCGCAGGTATAAACCGTTCCCATTGTTGTAATAACCGGTAATCAAGCATGTGAAATTTAATTCTGTTAATCCAAAACCAATGACCGGCCGATTATTATCAATGGAATTTTTGATTTTTTTAATATAAAAATCTTTCGTATATTTACGGGGGGATATGGATATTTTCGACTGCTCATTAATGTATCCGTTTTCTTTTAACATCGAATGTTGAGCTAAAACATCCGGCTCATAAATATATTCGCTTTCATAACCCAGAGCGGCGAAAGTCCGCTGTGGGATTTCATGTATTATACTGACCTCATCACAGCATAAACCGGCTTTCCACGGGAAGCACAGCGCCGTGCCGCTGAGTGAGAACAGTTCATCTGCTTCAATCGGGTCACACAGATAATCCATCAAGCGCATAACAGACCCGATGTAACACACCGCTGACGGATTACCGTATCCCATGTACGGGATGCCCGGTAACACGTTTTCGGTTAGGTTCTCATATTGCTGGCTCTGTACCGTCGTTTTCACCATACTCAAAATCTCCGGCTTTTTCGGACTGTAACTTTCCTGGGACTGATTTGGCTTATTGATTGGTTCGCTCATTTTTTCACTCCTAAATTTATGATAAGCTTATTTTATCAGGTAACCTCCGGCTTGTCTTATCATTTTGTACCAATTTTTACAGAGCGGCTAAAACCATCACCTGATTATCTGTAAGCGTGTCTGTCCATTTGTTCCCGACAAGAAACATCTGCTTCCTCATAAGATACAGTATGTGATTGCCTGTCCCATTATAATAGATAATTCACATGCAATGATATATCAAGACTGTCACACATTATTCTTAAAAAGACATTCATGTATAAAGTCCAAGATTTTTTTTCATTCTAAGCATTCTAAACGTAGATTCTGCTATGTATCCATCTTTTTTTCTTCTGTTTTCAGCCAATCCCATACGTAATCCCGATACAAAATAACCGGTATTGTACTCCGGCATGAATTCTTTTGGAAAACAGTAAAACCCGTCTTTATCCTTATATTTTTCGAAGAAATTAAATAGTTCATCCATATGTGGTAAATCTCTGATGACAGGAAAATAGCTGATCCATTCCAGTCTTGAGAGAAGTTGATTAATATGAAGTTTATTTATATCAATGTTCTCGTTTAGCTCCTGTCCAAACCCAGGCAAATGAATGCTCCAACCACAACCATAATATCTGCCCGTAGGAGCTAAAAGGATTCCATACCCAGGTTTAATGTTTTTTTGATATCTTTCATCAAGACAATATTTTAAAACAGCATTTATCTTTCTTTCATTGTCTTCAGTCAATCCTGCCTGCTTCATTCCTATAAATCCAAGGATATCATATATAAAAGGCAGCGGCGGATCACCTTCTTCATCACTATATGTTGTAAGTGCAGGATCGAGTATTTTGTCCTCTTCCTTCCAATTGGATGGAATCCCGGAATAGCCTTCTGCGTTTATATATATATCGTAACGTTCTTTGTGAACAAACGCATATACCTGATCTAATCTCGTTTGCATTATCCTGAAAACGGATTGTTCATTTGCATATCCAAGCAGACTTAGAAACTGGGCGATAGCGTTTTTACCATATCCAATGCGCATTACACCTTTTCTATTGTAATCATACTCCATGATCTTTATATAGATTTCCAGATATCTATCGATTTCTTCGAAGCCTCTCCTAATTCCAAAAGTCCACAGCTTTGCAGCCATATTCTCCAGCAGTTCCCGACTCGAACCGTGTATCATGTTTGAAGAGATAGATTCCAGTAGTTCCGGTTTAGATCTTATTTTCGTATAAAAGTATGCACCCTTTTTTCCCTGTTCGGCCCCAAAAGCGTAGTATTTTATATTTTCCTGAACTTCATCCTGATTTAATAAGTCTTTTTGAAGAGCTGTTATATTAACCTGAGCATTATCAATCAATTCGGTTGCAATTCGGTAACGGAGTACCGGTCCGCATTTGCTATACAGCCTCTCGGCTATATCAGAGTCGGTCATGTTCTCACCCTCCTATAAAAATCCAATAATTATTTTCAATATACCACACAACATGAAAGAAGTCGATTATCGCTAATCGACCTCCTCCGACAAAATATATGCGCTTAGGATAAAAAGGTTCAGTTATATACATTGAATAAGCCCAGATATTCCGTTTTCCACTCCTGCTCTGTCCTTGTGATCACATAACCGGGAATCTCACTGCCCGTACCGCCTGTTTCGCAGGCAATCCATACTTTTCCGGGGATTTCCTCCTGCAGCTTGTCACTGAAAGATGGAAACAGATAGTATAGGTAAAGAGGCAATTGTGTCTCATCAATGAGTTTGCCCTGCTTATAAACACGCAGAGTGGCCTTTGTGCCATAATCCTCAGGATCCACAGTGCCCGTCTCATAATCGCCAAGCCGTGTGCCACACTCAAGACGGTTCATTTTACACCGCCCGCTTAAGGTAAGCCGTTCCTTCTCCCCATCTCCGTCCATATCCAGCTCCGTTTCACTCCATACACGGTCCAGTACCATTTCAATAGAAATGCGGGAAATGACAGAAGTTTCCGAATCCAAACCCAAGTCTCCGAAATCTACTACTCCATCCCTGCAATACATGTATCGCCTTGCTTCATCATACGGGTCGCCCACCTGCCGCCCGTCCGGGGTATCATAGCCCGCTTTATAAACGCAGACATATCCGATACGTCCATCCTTAAACACCTTAAGCACCAGACCGTTACCATCCGTATAATTCACTATATTAGGGCTGTCATATACCCCATAGAAACCCTGCTCCTCAGCCTGCTGTTCGGTCAGTTCCTGAAGGTTATAAAGCTTTCGCGCATCCTCCAGCGTATCGCCAGGGTGTATGCCCGCCAGACTGGTTTCAGGAAGATACTCCGCCTCCAGTGTGACAAGATCGGGTACACTGGCAAGCAGCTGATCGGATAATTCGCTGTCTGCGGCACGGGAAGCATAATGTATAAGCCCCTGCCGCACAAGGATACCACGCTTTGTCCAGATATCCTGAGGCTGATCTTGCAGCTCCTTTATCTCATCCTGAAGCCTTGGAATATACTCATATTTGAAATATAGAGTATGCTGTGATGTGACATCCTTCCACTCGTAATCAAAATCCTCCGCACGATAACGTAAAAAAATCGGCCAGCTGGCATCCGGCACATCTTCAATCGGAAAATACTCCGTAACATCTTCAAACAGCATGTCGCGCGGTGCATATGTACCACCGCCGTAATTAATCCCGTCCTCCCTCGTTATGACCCGCTCCTTACCCTGGGGGTCCGTAATCACCGCACCGAAGAAACGTCTGCCGCGGCTGCCGGTTCCAAGCAGAAACATGCCCTTTAAGTCCCCCTCCATTGCCTCATAGCCATCATACCAATGGGGTATGATGCCATTCTCACCGCTGCGTATAGTACCATCCGGAAGATATGCCAGCAAAAGCAGGATACTTTGTTGATCCGGCTTGTGTATCATACCGCTGAGAATATACTGCTCCGGTGCGTTGGAATCCGGTACGATGGTCGGTAATTGCTCATGGTAGATAAGGGACATGGTATCGCCTTCATCAATCATGAAGGGGGAGAAGTAAGTACCTTCCGGATAGTAGCCATACTCTGCACCTATAGTGCATATCATTGAAAAGCCCTCGTCATTAAACTGAGTCAATGCCCACTCGGTATTTCCCAGTGCTGCACCATAGCCCGTTTCCGTCTGAAACACATGCAGCAGGCATGCCTTGATATCCGGCATGTTAAGCTCTATCCCAAAATCAGTATTTTTCGGCAGCTCATCATAATCCCAGCGCCATATCCCCGCCCAGTTGCCCAGAAACCAATCCTCCGTACGCGTCTCGACGGGCAGCGTTTCCATCGGCAGGGTTTCAATAACATTAAGGTGTGCTTCCTGCCGCTTTAATCTTTGTGAGGAAAGCAGCAGAAGGGTCCCTGCCATAACTGCCAGCGCGGTAAAGCTCATTATGATATACATGGCTGTTCTTTTCCATTTCATATTCTGCAATTCCTCTCCTTCTATTCAAATGTACATGACTGCGGAGCATTATCCGCCTCCCATTCATAAGGGAGCAGGATTGTCACGGTTGTTCCTTTGCCGGCTTCGCTTTCAAATTCGAGCTTTGCTCCATGCAGCTTTGCTATCGCCGCAGACAGCGCAAGACCAAGTCCAACTCCCTCATGGGCGCCGGAGCGGGATTTATCCACCATATAGAATGCTTCGGTTATACGGGAGAGCTCCTCCCCGGGTATGCCTGTACCTTCATCTTTTACACTGATCAGGTATCCCGTAAGGGCGCAGCTGCCTGATACCGACACGGTCTGCCCTGCCCTACTTGCCTTTGCCCCATTATCAATCAAGTTTATGAGCATCGTCTGTAACAGGTCGGGTTCGGCATATATGGCTGCAGCCTGCAGGGCAACAGTAAGAGTTACGCCATATTTTCCCAACAACGCCTTTCCGGCGGCTTCCTCCAGACGTACTGCCAGGTCACCGGTTTCAACTGCATATCGATCGAATTCCTGGCGGTTCAGCACTATAAGCTCCAGAAGCTTAAGCGAAAGCCGCTCCAGCCGTCTGCCCTCCGTGAAAATGAAGTTGGCGGAATAAACCCTTCTTTCTTCATCCATCTGTTGGGAACGGAGCATATCGGCATACCCGATGATCGAGGTCAATGGTGTCTTCAATTCATGTGCGAAGCTTGCCACAAAGTCCTCACGCTGCTTTGCTTCCTCCGAAAGACGGCGTATATGGACCTCCAGTGAGTCCGCCATGCGATTGAAATCTTCTGACAGATTACCGATCTCATCCTGTGTCCTGACCACAATCCGTTTGGTATAATCACCCTCAGCAAACTGCCTGGTAACCACGGATAAGTTGTGAATAGGGCGGGTCAGCAGGGTACAGATAAAAAGCAGCACGATGCCCACGACGGCAACTGCACTTAGCAGCACTATTATGGAGGTCCGCATCATATCCTCACTAAGGGCAAACGGTACGGAGATATCCGATACCATAAAAAGATAACCAGTCCTCACTCCCAGCTGCACCGGCATCATGATCTCCATCCGATAGGCATTGGCTATTTTCCCATCATTCCCCACCGCAGCAGTGTTTCTGCTGATCCGGTGGGAAATGCCCTGAGCGGCGCTTTCAAGCAACAGGGTATCGGCATGGCCGCCATCATATATTGACACAGCAGGATAGATGCGTTTCCCGCCGCTGCTATAAAGATATGTGGATTGGAAATCACCTGTTGCCTCCTCCATGATAGGGATTAATTCGCTTTCATCCGAGGTCAAGGAATACTCCGATGCCATGCGTTCAATCAAAACCGCAAGCACACGGATTCGGTTGACTGCTTTCTGCTTTTCCTGATTTAATGCCGTTTCAAAGGCAGACATGGTGAGTATATAGCTTGACACCGAAAATGCGATTACAATAACCAGCATGACGCTAAAAAACACCTTCCAGGCAAATCTCATAGGTCCACCTCCAGCCGGTAGCCGACCCTGTAGACCGTCTTTAATTGTTCTTCCCATCCCAGCTTTTTACGCAGGCGCTGCACATGGAGATCCACCGTGCGGCCGTCCCAAGGATAGCTTGACTGCCATACGCGTTCATATATCACATCCCGGTATAATGCGATGTTCTTATTTTGTATAAACAGCATCATAAGTCCATATTCCTTGGGCGTCAGCTCTACAGCCGTCCCATTATGCTTTACCCTGTGGGAACCGGTATGGATTTCAACGGTTCCGATACGGATTACTTCATCCGCCTTATAACAGCGGCGGATGATCACATCCACCCTTGCGAGAAGCTCGCTCACCGCAAATGGTTTTATAATATAATCCTCCGCGCCAAGGCGCAATCCCTTCACCCGGTCCTTCACCCCTGCTTTCGCTGTGAGGAATATCACAGGGATTTCCATAGGTGCAATAAATGACATCAGTTCAAAGCCATCCACTTCCGGAAGCATTACATCCAGCATGATAAGATCAAACCGATGCTCTTCCAGTAAATCCGCCGCCTTTCTGCCGTTATAGACACAGGTACACGAATACCCACTGGATTCAAGGTTGATTCTTATTAATTCAGAGATGGGTTTTTCATCTTCGACAATCAGAACAGTATACATGACCGGGCTCCCCCTTTCCATATAACAATATCAGTTAGTTAGAAGCTGCACGGCAGCTTCCGGAGGAAGGCGCAAGATCCGGGCCGTCCATCCCGTTACAGGAACACGGTCCCGGTTCCTGTAATATGATTATATCCTAAATATAAGAGTCAATTGTATCGGAGTTGTATCCAGGAAATAAGTAAAGCGAAGATAATAATAGACCGGCTATTCAGTGGATCCGCCTCATTAAAAACATATAATATCTCCGTTGCTCTCAGCTTAATATATCTTTCTCAATGAACGGAGTCAAAATAGTATCACACCACCGGTCAAGTGTATGTATAAATCTCTCACCCTGATATATTTTGTTATGATGCGACGCTATATAGCTTATAGGATAGAGTGCAGTAAACATACGGATAAAGAAATGGTTTATCATATGCTTTGCAACAGATTCATATCCTGCAAAAAGAGAAGGAGTCAGTTCATCATTGTGCAACGTCCAGTTTATGTCAGACAGATCCTGTTCTGCAAGTGAATACCCCGACAACGAAAAATCAATCGGGCATATTTCGCCATGCGAACAGATTAGATTGGATTTACTAAGATCCGCATGTAAAAAAATAAAATGCTTTCTCTCCTCCGCAAGTATTCTCCGGATGAAGGATAACACATCCTGCATCGGCCTATAATGACGTTCCGTGATATGCTTTAATTCATAAGCTTCATCAATGCCGTTCGAAACCTTATCCACATATACCTCATCATAGCAATATCTGTCCTTGCCGGAGATTTTAGACATTGCATGGTGTAATTTCCCTATTGTCTCACCGATTTTGAAGGCCAGCTCATCCGTGATAGCTGTTTTTAGTAAATCCTCTCCGTCCAGCCAGGAAAGTACGGTCGCCGGTATTCCATTTTCCAGATATGTAACATATTCGCCGGATTTGTTCTTAACTGGATACTGTGTTTTTATGCCTTCGGCAGTACGCAATTGATTGAGCAGTTCAATTTCGCTGCTAATAAAAGTTTTCCTATGGATATTATCACATCCCTGAAAGAGCTCCAAACCGTCAATTGTTTTATGGATTCTCAAAAGATATCTTTTATTATCATCCTTTACCATATATGTCATATTTTCATTATGCCGTATAAATTTTGCTTCAGGATGTATGAATTCATAATTTCTAAATACTTCTTCAAGCATCTGCTTTTCCTCTCAATCAATTAATGTAAAATTTCCCGTTTGCCTGAGTGTTGTATAAGTGCAACGGAAACATTTAAAGTATAGCATTAAAAATATAAAAGCAAAAGGACTTAAACCGCAATGATTTATATCCTTTTGCTTTATTTCACGCCCTTTGGCGTGTGCTTTTCTGAATTGCCGAACACAATCGGTCATGCTCTCGCGTAGTGCCGGATATTGAAGTTCCTCTCGATTCATGCTGTCTTACTGCACAGAGACTGCCTGATTATATCTGATATTACTTCTACTTCTTCTTGGCACATTATGACAAAGTACAGACATCTGGAATCTTCGGTAATAAAATTACTATAACTCAGATTACATAAGGGAACTCTCTATACTTTCTTATATATTTTTACAAAAAAGCTCCTTGGAGGGTTTAACTTCAATTGATTGTAACCCGAATTCGTCTAAAAGCTGAACAGCAAGAGAGCGAAACAGAAACTCTTGAAGCGGATCAATGGTAATACTACCCTCTTTCATAATTTCATAGCACTTTATAAGCTCACCTTTGCTTTTAAACAACTTAAAATTTCCAGGGGAACTTTCATCTGCCGTTGTTTTAACTTGCTATGCATATTTCAGAACACAAAAATATGCCCTATAACAGGGCATACATGTCATTTGGAGTGATGCTGCGAATAAAATTCAGCATTTACAAAGGCAGATCATACTTCTTCGCTGTCTACCTCCTTTAATAACATAATGTACCACAATTTGGCGAATAAAGCTATAGTCACAAAGTAGCGTTGAGCAGATTGCTTTATAGTGGTAAAATATTACATATATTACCACGGTTAATATTTCCATATTTGTAATTATATTACTTGAAATTATCAATTGTAAAACTATCTTTATGATTTATAAAGTTCATCTGCTTACTGTCAAGCTCAAATAAAGGAGGTGATTCCGATGTTTTAAAGATAATGCTGCATTCAACAATATCGTTTAAATGAGAAAGGAGTGTTACACATGTTTAAAAAAGTATTATCTATATGTTTATCACTTGCTATAGTGTTTACATTTACCGGAACAAGTGTACTGGCTGCAGCAGACAGCGCTGATTATACTGCAGCAGCGAATAATCTATCCGTTTTAAATGATGAGTATTTAAGCATAAGGGATTATATAGCAAATTCGATTATGCTCAGTGATACAATTACTGAATTCGAGAATGAGCATGAGGTTTCATTTAACTTCAAGCCTCAAGACATCACATCTGATATAATCAATGTTAATTCAGAATGGCTTAGTGATGCTAACTCATTTCTTGACTCATACAACAGCACGGGTGTTTCACGAAATGCAGAAATAGCTTCATCTCAGCCAAGCAGCAAGCAATCTGCAAAATCGGATGCCATAATGTATTCCATAGATAGGGCTGCTTTTAGTATTCTAAGAAATCCTTCCCTCGATTTTGGCAAGGAAACTCAGTATATGTTCATTTCCCACTACATCGACAGATATGAATACTATTGGAGTACAGAAGATGAACGTTATCTTTTAGACGGACCAAGTATGTCCGGAGAGAACGGATACCTGGCCGATTGGATTACTCCTTCAGACAGGCAAGCATACGATGCTTATATGAGATTTTCAGACGTTAATGCCTCACTGCAGCATGTGGGGAACATTGGGAGTACCATATATTACAACAGAGATATAGGTAACCAGATTTCTACCGGCATCGAAGCAATAAAAAAAGCTAATAGAACAATTACTACTGCCTCTGGCTTAGTTTTGCAGGATTCACTTTATTCCATAGGAGAAATATTCGTTAATGATATTGCTCCATTAGCAGATCAAATTCATGAAAATCTTCAAAACTCAGCACCAAAACTTTCTGATATGTACGACAGTTTTATGCAAGATGAAGAATTTTTAAGTCTGTATAGCGAACCTGATAAAGCTGCAATCGTAAGAACATCCCTGTGTATTGTGGGAGCATTCATTATTGGTGGACCGTCAGGCGCCGTATCAGCGGCTTTAAGCGCATTGTCGGAAGCAGCGCTGAATCTCACTGTAAATAATTATAACGATCTTTTTAACTATGCCGCTTGGGCTGCATTACGCTATGGTTTTAGTGGCAGATATGCAGGCAGAGTAATGTACTATTGGACAGGAGTGGCATATTAAGGGTGAGATATGATTATCAGACAATTTTTACCCTGGGTGCTTCCATGTATGTATATATCCGCAATATTATCATATTGGGACCTGTTGGTGCAGACCTAATCCGTTTTTATGTAAATAAAAAGTATTAGATGGATCTGCCGCAGAACGCTCATTATTAGAAGACAGCAGTTTTAGAATATAAAAATCCGTTGAATATTAAGGGAAGCCTCCCATATTCAGCGGATTTTTATATAACCGTACTCATACGAGTACATCGCTTACGGCATAGACCGGCGAAAAGCTCAATGCTGCGTTCATGTTTATCGTTTGTTTGCACTAGTATATACTGGATTTACAATGTTTTTCTTTTGCGGATCGGTATCCATATCTCAACAATGAATGTATTATTTTTATTATTAAAAATTTCAAATTCGGGCCCGCCGCCGTGTATGTACCCTGAAGTCGGAAACCATTCCAGAAAAATACGCTTTCGTACACTTTTGATTAATTCGGTAGTCTGTTCAGCGATATGCTCAGGTGTGGAAAATACCGCCCACATAAAGGAAGGGACAGAAAGTACGGAATATCCGGCAGGTACTCCGCTGTTCGGGGTATTATAACAGATCATATATGAAAAAACGTTATTACGATGATTGTATAACGCCGTATTAAAACAGATATTATTGTCTAATCCAATATCTTTATGAAATTTACCAATTGTTCCATTCTCCAGGTTCGTATTCCAAAACTGTGTAATTATGCTATTGGTTTGTTCGCCTGCTAACCTTACATCCATGGTGATGCCGCATACCTCGTAAGCCTCTTTTTGTACGATGCGGTAATTCACCTCCATATTCCCAACAAAGGAAATTTGAAAAGACATCCTGGGATAAGCTTTTAACATTATATTCTTACTGCGAGCCTCCATCGGCATAATACCGTGCAATTTTTTGAACGCCCGAGAAAAGGACTCAGGAGATTCATAACCGCATTTTGCCGCTATATCAATGATTTTTATATCACTGCTTTGCAATTCAAAAGCAGCCAGTGTCAATCGCCTGCGGCGGATATATTCAGAAAGCGGGACGTCCGTTATAAAAGAAAACATACGCTGAAAATGATATACTGAGCAGCAGGCTTCCTGAGCCACCTGACGATAGTCAATCTTATCCATCAAATTAGCCTCAATATAATTCATCGCGCTATTCATCTTATCACGCCAATCCATACGCTTTCCTTTCTGATCTGAAGTGTACTATAAATTCAATGATATCATCCGCATGTTATACTGTCAATTATAACGGACATGATAAAGCCTTGCAATTACCGGTCAGTAATTGCAAGGCTTTATCATTAATCATCTGTTATACTTTAATAAAAGCTTATCATCACAGTCCCTATAGAAGAACTATAAATACTATGATGATTCATAAGGAGGACATAACATGTCAAAACGAATTCTGACAATTATTTGCTGTCTGCTGCCGGGTGTTTCACTGCTATCCCTGACGGGTACAACTAACGCCTTTGCGGCTGTTTCGGGAACCACTGAACTATTTGCATTTACCTTTGACAATAAGGCCGAACATGAGAGTCTTTTCACCGCAGCCAAAAGTTCGGAGATTGAATGGGTCAATGCCTCCGGCACCGGAAAGGATGACGATACAGCCCTGAAAGTCACACACATCAAGGGGAACAATGACTACACCAGCATCAATAACTCCGTTCGATTAACCTTTACCGATCCGCTTCCCGCCGGCGCTGTCTACCACATCTCTGCGTGGTTTTATGCTCCGGCTGCCGACAACGAAGGCAAGGATACGCTCATCGGACCCGCCCTGCTGCTTAACGGGAATACCACTGACAACGCCTTCAAAATTCCAAGCCCGAACGTGGTTGGCACCTTGCCCACCGATCAGTGGAAAGAGGTAAGCGGCGTTACCCCAATAATGACAGAATCCCTGAAATACGTTGATTTTCGCTTGTACACCAATGATCAGGCCACTCATCCCGATGTATGGTACTTGGATAAAATTGTGATAAACCGGATAACTGAGACAGAGGAGGCTCCCAAATGGGATCTCACTCTTCCCTCTCTCAAGGATACCTATAAGGATTATTTCCTAATAGGTAATATTATGGAGCCGCACCAGGCATCCAATGAAGAGATAACCGCCATGTATAATCACCACTATAACTTAGTGAGCTTCGAAAATGCCATGAAACCCATATATTTAAGCCCTAAAAAGGGCATATATAATTTCTCAGGTGCCGACACGCTGGTAAACTGGGCCCAGGCTAACGGCATCTTTGTTCACGGCCATACATTGGTCTGGCACTCCCAGTCAACCGACTGGGTGAACAAGGATGCGGACGGCAAGCCGCTCACCCGTGCGGAGGCCAAAGCCAACTTGGAGGAATACATAACAAATGTCGCAGGACATTTCAAGGGCAAGCTTATATCCTGGGACGTGGTCAATGAAGCGTTCCACGGCGGCTCCGCCATCCCAAAGAACTGGAAAGACGCACTGCGCAAGGAATCGCCGGATTCTTCACAGGCTTCGTACTGGTATCTGGCCTACGATAACGGTGCCGACTACTCAAAGGGCGAAAGCGGCGCCGACTACATCTACGACGCGTTTGTATTCACTCGTCTGGCGGATCCCGATGCCACACTATACTATAACGACTACAACGAAAACGAAGCCTGGAAGCGGGAAGCCATGGCGATGATGGCTGAGGACCTCAACAGCCAGTGGAAAACAGATTCGCGCAACACCCAGCCTGACCGTTTGCTGGTAGAAGCCCTTGGAATGCAGTCGCATTACTGGACTTCAGGTTTTGATATCTACTCCATAGATGCCGCCATTGCACGTTTTATCAAGGCAGGAGTAAAGGTAGGCATTACCGAGCTTGATATCCCTCTTGGTTCTTATGGTAATTACACGAAAGAGCCTACCGAGGAAAATTATCAGAGGCAGGCCCAGTTTTATGCCCAGCTGTTTCAGGTTTATAAAAAGTATGCGGACGATATCGAACGCGTCACCTTCTGGGGTAAATTAGATTCCCAAAGCTGGCGTGCTCCGGGCAACCCACTTCTCTTTGATAAATTATACTCCCCGAAACCGGCATACAACGCAGTCATTGACCCTGAGGGCTTTTTAAATCCGGCTTCCGCCGGCAACGGAGAGCTTCCTGCACCAACCCCGAGCAGCGTGCCATCACCGCTTCCCACATCAGCCGCAAGTCCCACACCGGACCCGGACGCCGCACAAGCGGACCCGGAAGCTTCCTCAAGTCCCGGCAATCTATGGACTGTCATCATAATTGTGTCCGCTGTAGTTGTCTTCTCCGTTTTAGCTGTTTGGTTTTTGATCTATAGAAAAAAACGAAAAAGATAATATGACTTTTTATTATTGGAAGGCACCTTTTGACAGGCGGATTTCATAAAAGAGATACCTGACAGGAGCTTTTGCAAAATAGCTTAAATAGCTTATTAAGCTATGGAGCAAAGGCTCCCTTTCGACTTGAAAAGTTTAATCAGAGCAAATCCGTCAAAAAGAATGGTATTCCGTAAAGCACTCAAAAGCTTTAAAGCTATACAACTTGCTTAATTTAAAGCTATATAACTTGCTTAAATTATAGGAAGATTTCAGCTGTATTACTTTACAGGGACCGTACATATGATGCAAGGAATTAAATGGTATATTCTTAAATAGAGACAGCAATACATCCAAAAGAAAGGAAGTTGTCGCAAAGCAGCCTTGCTGTAAAGCAATGCACAAAAACGAGCTTTGAGTGGTATTATCAATCCCTTTCAAAGCTCATTTTATGGTATATATACTATTTTTGTATAAATTAATATCAAAGCTTTATTTTACAACAGTCCCTTTTGATAGAATATTTATTTATAACTGATAGAACAAAAACTGATCTTACAGTTTCTTTTTCCAGTCATTCATGTTTCCTTTGTAGAATACATAAGGGGTTCCTGCCAATACAGCCGTACCGCCATCACCGTT
The DNA here is from genome assembly GCA_023424995.1 of Bacillota bacterium. Taxonomy (GTDB): domain Bacteria; phylum Bacillota; class Clostridia; order Lachnospirales; family Lachnospiraceae; genus Mobilitalea. The sequence continues at coordinate 13,672 of JAFADH010000269.1, forward strand.
ATCGTATGCTTCATATACCGTCTCAGGATATTCACGGAAGGCGGCCATTGTGAAGCCGGAGCCAACGGAACCGTCAAAGGACCCGTCGATGGTTGCCAAAGTGGAAGCTGCGGAAACAGCACCAAGATGAATAACATCCCAAAGCATCATGTAAGGACAAACGGATGCAAATGCATCGTCGGCAGGCTCTGCAGGCATAAAGGACTGCATCTCGGAAGGCAGGCCAAGACCGGTTAATCTGATTTTGCTGTTGGAGCTCTTAAGGGTCTGTCCGGCTGCCGCAATACCTACCGTTGTAGGGGATATGATACAGTCAACCTTGTTCTCAGCCACAAATGCCTGTGCCTGTGTCGTAGATTCTGTCAAGTCATCATTACCATATTTTTTGTCGATCTCAGAATTAACTTTACCTGTATATACTGCATCCTGCAATTCAACCTCCATTGCTGCGATCCAGCTGTTCTGGACCGGAGTATCAATTGAAGCGGAAAGTACGCCAAGATTGATCATATCTCCGGTATAGCCTGCCAAAGCGTCTGTAACTGCTTTCTTCATATCGCCGTCTTCCGGATAATCAATTCCAAGTGTGATCAGTACGGCGCCTTGAACAAGGTAAGCACCGATGTCATTGGGGTCTGCCTGATTAACGTGAGTTGTACGGTACTCGGAGCTTGCGGCAGAGTCAATTGAGGTAATGGTGATCCCGGCTTCCTTTGCTTTCTTAAATACCTCATCATAACCGGCATCACCGTTTGTGGAAATGGTGATGGAAGCTACCTTCTGTGTAATAAGCTCGTCCAGCAGCTGGACCTGAGCCGCTACTGTGGTCTCGGCAGGGCTCTTATAAACCGCTTTCTTGCCTTGTGCTGTCATGTACTCGTTGAAACCTTCAAACATCAGATCACCGAAGGTATTACCGGTTGATTTGAACATGAATACATGTGCTCCCTCTAAGGTACTGCTGCCCTTTGAGCCTGAATCTGATGTGTTGTCCGTACCGGTACCATTGTTTGAAGCAGGCTGTGTCGTGGAGCAGCCTGCCATGGCACTTGCGATTAAAGAAATCGCTAAACCAAGTGCCAATAACTTCTTAAGTTTTGTCATTGCATACATCCTCCCATAAAATATTTTCATCCATAAACCGAAATTGCCGGTTTATTTCATCTATATAAACAGCCTTCGACCGTCCATATCGTTTCATAAATTCCAGTAACATATATTAACTTTCTATAAGCTCCTACTAATCCCAAAAATTTATTATTTCCATGCAATTTGTATTGATTAACGAAATCTCATGATCCATACAGAATTATTTTTCGTCTTACAGGAACCTTGCAATTTGTATTGATCAACGAAATCTCATTACGATCGATTTCAGGTTAGGAATCAATACTGCAACAATCAGGATAAAACCAATCATGATCTTTCTTGAGTTTGCATCCACTCCCATTAAACCCAGGGAATAAGATAAGAATGTCATGATCAGGGTCGCAATAATCGGCCCATAGACCTTACCCTTGCCGCCGTTGGTTGAGATGCCGCCCAGGACACAGATGGCAATCGCATCCAGCTCATATCCGGTACCCATGGTCGAGCTGACACCGCCGCCCATACGTCCTACGAAAAAGATAGAGGTAATACCCGCCATGATTCCCATTAATATGAACACAGCCAGCTTGGTCCGCTCAACATTGATACCGGAATAAGCCGCACAGGTCGCATTGTTGCCGATGATATAAAGCTTGCGGCCAAAGGCGGACTTATGCAGTACTATCATAAAGATGACAGCCATCAGCAAAAAGCAGATCAGTGCTACCGGTATCCCCAATATATTGGTCCAGGCAATCCGTACATAGAATTCCGGAAAGTTTTTCAAAACATTGACATCCAGGATGATTTTAACGATGCCCCGGAATAACATAGAAGTCGAAATCGTTACGATAACGGAGGGCATCTTCAGATAAGCGATTAAAAAACCGTTGAATGCCCCGCACAAGCCCCCCGCTGCGATACCGAGCAATACGCTGACTATTACGGGAAGTCCCGCGTCCATGGATAATCCGGTTGCCATGGAAGCCATGATCATAATGGAGGCAACCGACACATCAATGTCGCCGATCATAAGTATAAATATCATGCCGAGCACCAAGGGGGATAAATCCATACCCGATTGGATGATTGACTGGATTGTGCCCGGTGCAAAGTACAGGTCGCTCTTTGTCAGCATCAGTACTGCATTAATAAGGATAAGGATATAAACCAGCAGCATTTCCCATTGAACCAGGTATTTTCTTAGATCAAACCTGTCTTTTACCGTTAAATTATAAGCCGGGGCTTTCGTTGTGTTTGACATTAGATGATCGCACCCCTTTCCTTTAAGACACGTTTTCTGGCTGAAAGATTCGTAAACAGGTTAATCGCTACCGCTATGATAATAATTCCGCCCTGAATGGCATTCTGCCATACGCTTAATCCGGGAAGCAGGCTGATGAAGTAGGTAATGACACTCATCATTAACGCGCCTATTATGACCCCGTCTATTCTGCCTTTGCCTCCGGAGATGCTTACACCGCCAAGGATACAGATGGCGATTGCGATCATTTCATAGCCTTCGCCCATACCGTAGTAGGCAATGGCATAATTTGCGGTATATAACATACCCGCCAGGCCTGCAAGAGCCCCGCAGAGAGTGAAGGACATAAATGTCACTTTGGCCTGGTCAATACCTGCCACCCTGGCAGATTCCTTATTCGAACCGATGGCATAGATCCTTCTGCCCTTAGAGGTATATCCCAGAAAAACACCTGCGATAATGAAGATGATTACCGTAATCCATAAAATGTTATATATTCCGAATATCCTGCCCGTAGCGAATTTTAAATAGCCTTCGGTAAACTGATGGGGGAACCACCATTTGCCGCCGGATGCCAGGAACGCAAATCCACGGTAAATATACATCGTACCAAGAGTCGCTATCATCGGGACCATTCTGAGGTAGCCGACAACAAATCCGTTAAAAGCTCCGCATAATGCTCCGACTAAAATTCCAAGCAATACCCAGACGATGGCCGGCAACTCCGTATATCTGCTCATCAGCGATGAGCAGATAACACCGGAAAGCCCCAGGGTAGAGGCAATTGACAGATCAATGCCTCCGGTGATGATCACCATCATCACACCGACCGCCAGCAGCATATATACTGCGTTGTTCTGAAGCATATTCATGATGGAGTTAACGGAATACATGGACGGTGTGATGACTGCGGCCATGATCAGGAGTGCTGTAAATGCAATTAAAAGTCCGGTATTTCTCCCATTCAATATATTTTTGCCAGCTGATTTATTCTTGTTCTTCACAGCCTATTCCTCCGTTCCCTTCTGATTTAATGACGCTTCCAAAATCTTTTCCTGTGTTGCTCCCTGAATAGGAAAGCTTCCTGTCACACGTCCGGACTTCATAACCACAATATGGTCCGCCATACCCAGAACCTCCGGCATCTCAGAAGAAACCATAATAATTGCATAACCCCTACAGGCAAGTTCGTTCATGATCTCATATATTGAATATTTCGCGCCCACGTCGATTCCCTTGGTAGGCTCATCCATAATAAGGACCTTCAGATCGCAGGTCAACAGCTTGGCAAATACCACCTTCTGCTGATTACCGCCGGATAACGACGACGGCAGGGCACTGATATCCTTCGCCTTCAGGTTGATCTTCCGGCATAAGTCAATCGCATTCTCAATTTCCTGTTTCACCTTCAGCATGCTCTTATTCCGGAATTTTCTCATTGCTGCGGAAGAGACATTCTGGTAGATGGGAAGCTCATTGACAAGCCCCTGTATCTGTCTGTCTTCCGGTAAAAGTCCGATACCGTATTGCAAGGCATCAACGGGACTCTTGATACGGATTGCTTCATTGTTCAGTCTGATTGTTCCGCTGTCGATATTCATAATACCAAAAAGGCTCTGGCATACTTCCGTTCTGCCTGCGCCCACCAGTCCGGTGAGGGCAACGATTTCACCCTTTCTGACCTTGAAAGAAACGTCTTTGAAATAGCCTTCCTTGGAAATGTTATTGACCTCAAGAACAACCTCCCCCACTTTCGAGGTTTTATGAGGATACATCTGATCAAGCTCTCTGTTGACCATCTCTGTGATCAGCTGTTGATTTGAAATCTTATCCACATCCCAGGTTCCTATGTATTGTGAGTCGCGAAAAACGGTTACTCTGCCGGCAAGACGGTACATATCTTCAAATTTGTGTGTGATAAAGATGATGGATACTCCGTTATCTCTTAATCGTTCGGCAATAAGATATAATTCCTCACATTCCTTTTTGCTTAGGGATGCTGTCGGCTCATCCATGATCAGGATTCTTGCATCCCGTGACAAAGCCTTTGCAATCTCAACCAGCTGCTGCTGCGCAACGCTCAGGCTGCCCATGGGCTTTAGGACATCGATTTCCCTGCTGAGCGGTTCGATCAGCTCTTTTGCTTTTTGATTCATAAGCTTCCAGTGATACAGACCGGCTTTATTCTTAAGCTCCTGACCCATAAAAATATTCTCGGTTACCGTCAGATCAGGGAACGCTGTAACATGCTGATAGATAGCTGCTATTCCAAGCTTTGCTGAATCCGATGTGGAACGAAGTACTGTTTTCTCTCCCTCCAGAAGCATTACACCGCGATCGGGCTGGTGTACACCCGTTATCACTTTGATGAATGTTGATTTGCCGGCTCCGTTTTCTCCCATCAGAGCATGTATCTCGCCTCTCTTTAACTGAAAGTGGACACCGTTCAACGCTGTGACACCCCCGAAGGTCTTCACCACATCTTTCAGCTCCAAGACATAATTACTCATCCTGATTTTCTCCTTCCGTCCTGCCGTTCGATCTATTGCATAGGTCCATATTAAATATTTCTAAGTTTCATATGCCATTACGGCCGACTCTTCAATTCTCATACTAGAGCGTGCTTGAAAATTGCTTACTGTGGTCTGTGCGTTACAGTTTGTGGAAGATTTGGCTCAAATGAGGGAGGCGCAGCGGGCTACGCTGACTGAATTTGAGCCGAATATACCGCAAAGTGGAGCGTACAGAACGCGGGAATGAATTTTCAAACACGCTCCAGCATCCATGCCTGCTACTTACCTGCAGGCCTAAATTCAACGTGTGAATTATGTCTTTTATAATTCATACTATAATCATACTTAATACAGCGATAATTCCAATGGTAATATCTTTTGATAACAGGTAAAATAATTTGCTGCCATGAGTTTCCATAATACAATACCGGAGTCCCCTCCTTCACAAAAAGAAAGCCGGCTGATGCACCGGTTCATCCTGTAAACAGGATCACCAATGCATCAGCCGGCCTATTATAAACTCATATAGCTGCGATCATGGTTGACAGAAGCACCGATTATCCTCCGGATTTAAGGATAATGATTGCGCCGTCTATGCAAAGCCTAGAACAAATCCTTCCATTCATCAATATTATCCGCATCAAATTTTAAAGGAGGAGCCACAATGACTTCCGTACCGCCATCTTCACAGGGTGATATCTCATAGGTGCCCAGCTCCCCTGCACTGAAGGTCTCCCCCAC
>JAFADH010000160.1 GCA_023424995.1 Bacillota bacterium
AGGAGTATGCGACGGCTTATGGCTTTGAGATCATCACGGAGGAAAGCCGGGCTTCGGAAGCGGATGCAGTCATTATGGCCATCGGCGAGGTTCCGTACGCGGAATATGAGGGAGATACCGCAGATTTGTCTGTCACAGGGCGAAAGGCACATCCGGATAATAAAAGTACGATTGAATATGCGGGGAGCCTGAATAAGCCCGTGGTCACCCTGCTGATAACCGGACGCAATGTTATTATTGAAGATTATACGGACCAGTGGGACAGTATTGTTATGTGCTACCTTCCGGGGACGGAAGGAGACGGTATCGCGGCGGTCCTGAGCGGAGAAGCGCTCTTCACCGGGAAGCTGGCGATGCCCTATTACAGGAGTGCGGACGATATCGGTAAGAAAGACGCGGAGCTGTTATACGAAGTGGGATATGGCTTGACGTATGAATAGAAAAATAATATGATGAGTTAGGTATACGGCTTAATATTTATAAAGCGGTTTCAAATCTGTAGAACAGTTTCGAATATGTAAATAAACTCTAAAATCGTAAAGCAGTTTTAAATCTGAAAATATGGGCTATGGGGACGTTTTAACTCGTATGGGAATGAGAATACATCTGGGAATAAGAATATTCAGGCATAGAATACCGGCATTAAAATAATGCTGTATGATAATTTATCTAAATTATGAATTTATAGGAGAGAACATTATGGCGCTGATGCATGTGAACTTTTTTTCAGAGGTATTGGGACTGAGCATGAATATGGATGTGATTCTGCCCCAGAAGACACGGGGACAGATCGGGATGAAGGGCAACAGAAAGGACGGCAGATATCCGGTCCTTTACCTGCTCCACGGTATGAGCGACGATCATACCATCTGGCAGAGAAGGACCTCTATCGAACGTTATGTCAGCGAGCTGGGAATTGCCGTGGTCATGCCCACTGTTCACCTGAGCTTCTATACGGATATGAAGCACGGACTAAAATACTGGACCTTTATATCCAAGGAGCTGCCTGCCGTCTGCAGGGAATTCTTCCCGAATATCTCGGACCGCAGGGAGGATACCTTCGCTGCCGGGCTTTCCATGGGCGGCTACGGGGCTCTCAAGCTTGGGCTGCTGGCTTCCGATACCTTCGGAGCGGTCGGATGCCTCTCCGGTGCCCTGGATATGGTCGCTGAACTGAAGCGTCATGAGATTAATAATGATAATCTGGCTCTCTTTTATGATATATTCGGATCTGTTAAAGAACTGGAGAACTCTGAGAATGATCTGCTGGCAGCAGCAGTCAGACTGAAGAAAAGCGGCAAGCCGCTGCCGAAGATCTATATCTGGTGCGGCACCGAGGACTTCCTGTATGAGCATAACCTGACGGCGAAGAAACAGCTGGAGGAGCTGGGCTTTGATCTGACCTATGAGGAGGGACCCGGAGACCATCAGTGGAAGTATTGGGATGAGAAGATACAGCGGGTACTGGAGTGGCTGCCGATGAAATAATATAGGAGTTGCACTTTAAAATAGTATTTATGCGTAAAAGGGAGCCTTGAAATGGTTTATAAGACCGGTCAAGGCTCCCTTTATTCACTGTTTTTCGGCAAGTCTATTTGGCAACGGCTCATTTTAAAGTCAAAAATACTAACAAATTTGCAAACTGTTTTAAAAAATATTGAAAGTGTTAGTATATTATATTATAATTTGATTAAAATATACAAAGAGGTGATAAAAATGTTAACAGATGAATTAATAGAGTTAGTAGATTTAATACAAAAACAAAAAGCAGAAGCTCAAACCGTGGAAGTGAAAGCAGCGCATGACGGCTGCCCAAAACGCCTGTATGATACGCTGTCAAGCTTTTCAAATCAGGACAATGGAGGAATACTGGTCTTTGGATTAGACGAGAGAGCGGGATTTCAGGCTGTTGGAGTGTATGATCTGCAGGATCTTCAAAGAAGAGTCAGCGAACAATGCAATCAGATGGAGCCGCCGGTGAGAGCGGTATTTACCTTTGTTGAATATAAAGGCGTTAATATATGTTCGGCAGAAATTCCGGCAATCGATATAACGGAAAGACCATGCTATTATAAAGGTATTGGAAAGGTAAAAGGCTCTTATATTCGGGTCGGGGATGCAGACCTTCCTATGACCGATTATGAAATATATAGCTATGAAGCTTATAGAAAGCACCTGCATGATGATGAAAGGCCGATAGATAGAACGACAATAGAAATATTGGATAAGATAAATCTGGAAGTATATGTAAATGAAAAAAAGAAGGAAAAGCCGGGTTTTGCTTTGATGGATAACAATCAGATATATGAGATGTTAAGTATTACCAGGGGAGAAGTGCCGACATTGGCGGCTATTATGAATTTTTGCTTCTATCCCCAGGGAATATTCCCCCAGTTTGGAATAACGGCTATCGTTGTTCCAGGATACGAGATCGGAGACCTGGGAGAAGATAAAGAGAGATTTATCGACAATAAGAGGATTAACGGAAGGATAGCGGATATGGTCGATGAAGCACTTACCTTTTGCAAGCGTAATATGAAGGTAAAGACAATCATTGATGCTGACACGGGGAAAAGGAGGGACAAAACGGAGTATCCCATCGATGCCGTCAGGGAAGCGGTCCTGAATGCATTAATACATCGGGATTATAGTATCCATACGGAAGGAACACCGGTACAGATTGATTTCTTCACAGACCGGCTTGAGATTCACAGTCCGGGAAATCTCTATGGAAGGATGACTGTGGAGCAATTAGGTGTTGTAAAGCCCGATCTGCGCAATCCTACGTTGGCAATTATGGCCGAGAGTATGACGGAAGCAGAAAGCAGATATTCCGGAATACCTACCATAAGGCGCGATATGAGAGAATATGGCCTGCCTGATCCGGTATTTGAAAACCGAAGGAATGAATTTGTGGTTACGTTGTATAATGGAGAAAATGTACAGATAGAAGTAAAAAAAGATGACAATATTACAGGGAAAAAATCAATGCAGGAATTATTGATATTCTGCCAAAATCCGAGAAGCAGGGATGACATTGCAGCATTTCTGGGAATAAAGACAAAATTCTATATCATGGAGAAATATATAAATCCCCTTATCGAGCATGGGGATTTGAAGATGACATTGCCGGAGAAACCACAGAGTAAGCTGCAGAGGTATTACACGGCGGAAGCTTAAAACGATTTATAGCCGTATGGCAGGCTTCCTTAGCACTTTTATAAACTTGGATCTAAATTACATTGATAAAAACTCCATGATATAAAAGGACATTAACAAATCAAATTTCACTGAAGAATTATCCAGTTCCGTACCCAGCAGATCTTTAATCTTACGGATGCGGTACACGATAGTATTCCTGTGGGTATACAGCCGGGCGGCGGTATCAAGCAGGCTGCAGTCGGATAGCAGGAATACCCGCAGGGTATTCAGGTAATCCGTATCATGCTCCGCATCATATCTTTCTAAAACCCCAAGGTTCCGGCTGCAGATGGCGGGCAGCAGATCCGGATCCGAATTGCAGAATATCAGCTGGAATATCCCCAGCTCGTCAAAGACGGCGTGGCTCCGGTTCCATAGCTGTGCGGCGGCAAGGGCGAAGCACGCCCGTTTATAATATTGTCCGATCCGGGCCAGGGAATGGGTGACGTCGCTGACGCCCAGGATAATGCTGTCACAATAGCAGATGATCCCGATGATTTTTTTCAGGGAAAGCTGCTCCGGGGAGGCCTGAAAGATCAATATCTGCAGGTTGTCGTAAAAGAACAGATGGTATTTTAAGCCGTGCCTGTTTAAGGGAGAAGTGATGATTGTAGTATCGTGCAGGTGCCGGATGGCGATGACCCGGTAATCCGCCGTGGTTGTGAAGCCGAACTGGTTGAAGGTTCGCAGTATATTGTCGGGGACCTGATCCTGGTACAGAGCGCTCTGGAAGGAAGCGCTCAGGGTATCCTCCCGCTGGTTGTCCTGCAGCAGGATACGGCAGAAGTCCTGCATGATCTCTACCAGGTGAACCTCCCAGGGCATGGTAAACAGGGGAATTTTGTTGATTTCACAGAATTCCAGAATCTCAGGAGTGATGTCTTCAGCCTGAAGGTATTTTCCTGTATTTATGATAATGCAGCTGCAGTTTCGCATGGCAAAGGCACGGATAAATTCCAGCAGTCCGATACCTCCGGCAGTAAACAGGCCGGTTGTGATAATCAGTTCTCCGCCTTTTAAAAAGCTGATATTCTGAATATCTTCAGCCAGGTAAATCCAGGACACGGAATTCATCATGCCCTTTTCTCCGGAATGGAAATTTACCTGGTATTTCTTTTTCGCATATTCGTATAGGGTTATTACCTGGGTCTTCATCATAATCCTCCGCTGCTCCGGGATGAGCCCGGAAGAACAAGGCATGAGCACCATAGATGTATATTTGAGCATTAAGGTTAACATGGCGGGCCTTAACAGCTCTGCCTGGTGAAAAACCGGGCTTACATTAATAAGGGTGCTTTTCTTCGCGGTCTCTCTGTAATGTGGCTGATTCCAATATAACATAGGATACCTTGTATGAAAAGAACAAATTGTCCGATAAGATAATCTGTATTTCCAGTTAAATTAAGGAATAGCTGAAAAGAGATGGCATGTCATTTGTACCCGAAGCACAAATGATGCAAAGAATCTTTGGGGATAACATCCATTGTAAAACGCCCGGAGATACATTATAATCGATGCATAATTCAATTCAAAGAGAAGGTATGCCGGTTAATCAGGCAGATTCCTTGAAGGAGGAGTTCAGTGTGGGTGATAAATTCGTGGTAACCATTGCAAGGCAGTTCGGCAGCCTGGGAAGGCCCATTGCACGCAAGGTCAGTGAAAGGATCGGTATCGAATATTATGACAGGGATATTGTGGATATGGCGGCCAAGAAGCTTAACCTGCCTGTGTCCGCCGTCAGCGATAACGAAGAAACCGCCAAGTCTGCCTTCTTTAACATGAGCTATCCCTTGGGCATGGGAACGACAGCAATCCAGGATACCATATTCACAACACAGAAGAAGATCATCATCGACCTTGCGGAGAAGGAATCCTGCATCATCGTAGGACGCTGTGCGGATTATATCCTGAACGACCACAGGAATATCATTAATGTATTCATCTACGCACCATATACGGAGCGGCTCAGGAACTGTGTGGAAAGCCTGAACATGCAGCCGGAGGAAGCGAAGAAGATGATAGCGGATGTTGATAAGGCCAGAGAGGCATATCACCGGCATTACTGCGGCTACTCCATGTCCGATAAGGATTATAAGCATGTTATGCTGGATTCCAGCCTTCTTGGAGTGGATGGAACCTGCGAGGTACTGGTTGATATCATCAACAGGAAATTCAGGAAGGGCTGACGGCCGGACAGTTTTAAATAAGATATCCCGGCAAATTTAAAATGAATACATACATGTGCAACGGAGCCCTTCAGCTTTTGAACGGCTCCGTTTTTGTCCGGTATAAGTATTACGGGAAAGGAAAGAAGGTGTTACATGGCATTGCTTGAGATCAGGAATTTATCAAAATCCTTCGGTGATCTGGAGGTTCTCCGTGATGTGAATGTCTCGGTGGAAAAGGGGGAAGTCGTGGTTATCATCGGTCCCTCCGGCTCGGGGAAGAGTACCATGCTCCGCTGCATCAACCTGCTGGAGCGGCCCAGCGGCGGTGAGATCCTGTACCAGGAGGAAGACATTATGAAGCTTGGCAGGAAGGTCACGGAATACAGAAAGCATGTGGGCATGGTGTTCCAGAGATTCAACCTGTTCCCCTTAAAGACGGTTCTGGAAAATGTTATGTTTGCTCCTGTAAAGCTGAATAAAATACCCAAAAAGGAAGCGGCGGATCAGGCGCTGGAGCTCTTAAAGAAGGTGGGACTGGAAAGTAAGATCCATGTATATCCCTCCGCACTCTCAGGCGGGCAGCAGCAGCGGGTCGCCATAGCACGTTCCCTGGCCATGCATCCCGATATACTTCTTTTTGACGAACCCACGTCAGCCCTCGATCCGGAATTGGTAGGAGATGTTCTGGAGGTTATGAAGCGCTTGGCGAAGGAAGGAATGACGATGCTTGTGGTCACCCATGAGATGGGCTTTGCAAAGGACGTTGCCGACCGGGTGATCTTCATGGACGGCGGTTATGTGGTGGAGGACGATACGCCCCATAATATATTCAGTAACCCGAAGAATGAAAGAACACGGACCTTTCTGTCCCGTGTCTTAGGATAGGAGGAGCCGCCATGGAGCTGAATTTTAAACGAGCCTTTGATACCCTGGGTCCCAGTCTTTTTGACGGTATCGGCGTGGTTTTGTATGTAACGGTGATCGGCTTTATACTTTCTTTGATAGCCGCCTTATTACTGGCTATCGGCAGACTGTCAAAAAAGAAAGTGCTGGGCAGGATATTAAGCATATTTATTGAATTTATCCGGGGCACCCCGCTTCTGGTCCAATTCTTTTATATCTATTATGTGGTGCCCATGCTGATCAATGGGATATGCGGGATGATGGGCATTGATTCCAATGTCAAGCTGGAGGCTACGACCTGCGGCATTATCGGCTTCGCTATTAATTACGGCTGCTACATGTCGGAGGTCATCAGGGCGGCGATCATCGCAATCGATACGGGGCAGCATGAGGCGGGCCTGGCTCTGGGCTTCAGTGAAAGGATGGTCATGTTCCACTTTATCATCCCTCCGGCACTCCGTAATTCCGTCCCGGTATTCGGTAATTATCTGGTCATGATGATTAAGGATACCTCCCTGCTGGCCATGATCTCGGTCCAGGAATTGCTGCTGCGGACGAAGACCTTTGCATCCCAGACCTTTCTTACCGTAGAGGCCTATACAATCCTGGCCCTGGTGTATCTGATTATCAGCCTTCCCCTGTCCCACCTTTCAAAGATCGTAGAACGAAGGCTGAAGCAGGTTAAGTGAAGCATTGTTAACAATGTCCATAGATCACATGCCGTAAGGCAATTATAAAGAAAGAAGGAGAATATTATGAAGAAATCAAAATTAATGAAGAAAATGCTCCCGCTGTGTCTGACAATTCTTATGCTGTTCACCCTGCTGGCCGGATGCTCCGGAGAGGATAAGGAGGATGCTTCCTCCGGCACTCCTGCCGTAACGGACAGTGCCTCACCGGAGGATAACGAAGCTTCAGATGAATCTGAATTACTGACGGCAATTAAGGAAAAGGGCTATATATTGATCGGCTCCTCCAATGATGCGCCCTTCTCCTACCAGGATGTTGATACGAAGGAATTAAAGGGCATCGATATTGAAATATTAAAGGAAATCTGCACACGCCTGGGCATCCCGGATATCCAGATGAAAGTGGTTGAATTTTCCAACCTGCTGGTGGAGCTGAATAACAGGGGGATTGATATGGTAGTGGATGCCATGTATGTAAAAGAGGACAGATTGCAGGTCGCAGCCTTCACCGATAAATGGTATCAGGAGGGTGAAGCGGTGGTTATTCCCGCCGACTCGGATATCGCAAGCAAGGAGGATCTGACCGATAAGAACATCGGAGCCCAGCCGGGAACGACCTTCTACGAGACTGCACAGAAATGGCTGGAGGAAGGAAAGATCGGCGAATTAACTGCTTATGACAATCAGGCGACACTGATGACCGCGGTGAATATGGGTCAGGTAGATGCGGTAGTTACCGACGGTATCGTTGCAGGCTATACCTTATCCTCCGACAGTGCATTAAAATTAAAGCTGTTATCTCCTTACGAAGCGGAGGCAAGCGGTCAGATCGGAGCGGCTGTCCGTTTTGAGGATAAAGCCTTCCTGGCAGAGGTCAATACCGCCCTGAATGCAATGAAGGATGACGGGACCTTAATGGAGATATTAACGGGTTATGGCTTGACAGAAGATTACTATGTCGGCAAAGAGGATGGAATAACCGCGAATATAAAATAAAGATTAACAGGGGATGCCGCAGGACTCATAATCAGAAACATGTCAAAGCATGTGTTTTGCGGCAGCCCCCTATACGTTTAACCAGGGAAGATAAGGAGACAGGACTATGTTAAAGAATGCATTGCCTAAAATAATTACACCTTTGCCCGGTCCGAAAGCGAAGGAAGTCATAGACAGAAGAAAGGAAGCGATGCCCGGAGCCATCAAATGCGGATATCCCTGTGTTATCAGCCGGGGTGAAGGCGCCATGCTGGAGGATGTGGACGGCAATATCTTTCTTGACTGGGTCGGAGGGGTCGGCGTCCTTAACATCGGCTACAGCCATCCGGAGCTTATCGATGCGGTAAAAGGCCAGTCTGAGAAGTATTTCCACGCAATGATGAATATCGTGACCCATGAAGGATATATCAGGCTTGCGGAAAAGCTGAATCAAATCGTACCGGTAACAGGAACCAAGAGAAAGACCATGTTCGCCAATTCCGGCGCGGAGGCGGATGAGAATGCGGTAAAAATCGCAAAGTCCTATACCGGAAGACCCAATATCATAGTATTCTCGGGAGCATTCCACGGAAGAACCCTGCTGGCGGCCTCCATGACCTCCAAAAAGGCATATGCCTCCGGTATCGGCCCGTTTCCGGACGGTATATACCGTGCCGAGTTTCCCTATCTGTACCGGGGTCCCAGGGGATATACCCGGGAAGAGGCCATCGATTATTATATTGAAAAGCTGCACAGAGTGTTTGAAGAGGCCTCTCCTCCCGAATACGTGGCGGCAATTGTGATAGAGCCTGTTCAGGGCGAAGGGGGCTTCGTACCGGCGCCTCTGGAGTGGGTAAAGGCGGTGCGCCTTATCTGCGACCGGTACGGCATACTTCTCATCGCTGATGAAGTACAGACCGGCTTTGCCCGGTCCGGCAGGATGTTCGTATCAAATTACTGGGAGGAAGCCGGCTGTGCTCCGGATATTATAACCATGGCGAAATCCATCGCAGGCGGAATACCTCTGAGTGCCGTTACTGCGAAAGAAGAGATCTTTGATCATGTGAAAGCCGGCATTATAGGCGGTACCTACGGCGGCAATCCCTTAGCCTGCGCCTCCGCACTGAAGGTGATCGAAATTATTGAGCGCGATGATCTGTGCGGCCGCTCTCTTGAGATTGCAAAAAAGTGCGGCAGCAAATTCAATGAGTGGAAAGAGACCTATGAAGCAGTCGGTGATGTCCGCGGAATCGGCTGCATGATGGGAATGGAATTTGTTACCGATAAGGAAAGCAAAACACCCGATGCAAAGCTGGTATCCGATATCGTAGCCCATGCGGCGGAGCATGGCCTGATCATAGAAAGCGCGGGAGTATTCTCCAATGTCATACGCTTCCTGTGCCCGCTGGTGGTAACGGATGAACAGCTGGAATGCGGACTTGCCATACTTGAGTCTGCTATCCGGGCATGCGTACAGGAGAAGACATGACACAATTTAAAATAAAAACAACAATACAGATAATGGACAGCTGCAGGGAATTCTGCGAAAGCTTCCGGGTATCGGAAGGAGATCTGATTATCACCAGCGGGCATATCTATGAGAATTACCTGCGGGGACTCACCGGTCCTGCAACGGTGGTCAACATGCGAAGCTACGGAAGCGGGGAGCCCAGCGACCGTATGGTGGAAGCGATCCTGGCGGATATCAAAGCCGTTCCCTACCATCGTGTAATAGCGGTCGGAGGCGGCTCTATTCTGGATGTGGCAAAGCTCTTTGTGCTTAAGGACATCTCTCCGGTACAGGAGCTCTTTGAACGTAAGCTGCCGGCGGTAAAAGAAAAGGACTTGATCATGATACCAACCACCTGCGGGACCGGAAGTGAAGTAACCAACATATCCATACTGGAATTGTTAACAAAGAAGACGAAAATGGGTCTGGCTGTGGATGAACTGTATGCGGATTATGCCGTCTTAATTCCTGAGCTTTTGGAAACCCTGCCCTTTGACAGCTTTGCCGCCAGCTCCATGGACGCCTTTATTCATGCCATAGAATCCTATCTGTCCCCGAAGGCCAATGCCTTCACCCGGATGTATTCCGTCAAAGCCATGGAGCTGATTCTTAAGGGATATCAGGAGATTGCCGCCGGAGGCCGCGAGGAGCGGATACCCCGTATGCTTGATTTCCTGCTTGCCAGCACATATGCCGGTATCGCTTTCGGCAATGCCGGATGTGCGGCAGTGCATGCCCTCAGCTATCCTTTGGGAGCAGTATTTCATATACCCCACGGGGAATCCAATTATGCCATGTTCCACGGAGTATTTGCAAAATATGAAGAGCTGGCTCCCGGAGGCAGGATGAAGGAACTAAAGGAGTTTCTCTCCGATATACTGCACTGCGGGCCGGAACCGGCCTATGAGCAGCTGAGGCTCCTGTTCGAGGCGATCCTGCCGAAGAGGTCCTTAAGCAGCTACGGGGTAAGCTTAAGGCAGCTGGAGGAGTTCTCGGATTCCGTTATGACGAATCAGGGCCGTCTCATGGCAAATAATTATGTACCCCTGACACGGTCCCAGGTATATGAGATCTATCAATCCGTATACCAATAATCAAAAAAAGAGCTGCTGCATAACTGTCTGAACCGCCAGTTGTGCAACAGCTCCCTTTTTTGGTTTGCGCAGTTTACTGTACCTGTGATTTTACCTGCTGAACTTCCGAATCATTTGCCTGTGCCGCGGGCTTATAATATCCTTTGGAGCTGGCCAGCTGGTAAAGCTCATACTGGGAAGTCTCACAGCTGTTGCGGATCTGCTGGATTGTTGACCGTAAGTTCTGATTGGAACACTCCGAAATTGCGTTTGCATAGAATGTAAGTTCGCTTTTTACAGCAGATAATGCGTCATTAACCATTGCTTTTTCCTGTAGCATGTATTTCCCTCCTTAACTTAAGAATGATATCAGTTTCTGTTTCGTGCTCTGTGCGCTCTGCGCGGATTTCTCAAAATAGGATTTTACCTGAGGATCGGTGGCTTGCTGCGCGTAAGTCTGCATCTTCTGGGAAGCGGTGTCATGGGCACCGATCATGTGACGAAGATTTTGCAGTTCCATTTGATTTAACTGAGACATAGACATACTCTCCTTTCATTTATTTCAAGCCTATTATTTGCCAATGTCTAAAAAATAATACGGAAATCCGTTATTTTTTAAATATAAAAATTTGAATTTCAATTATTAATTTGATAAGTACTACTGCCCCTGTTTCCTGCATACAATGTAACAACAACGAGAATAAGGGGGAATGCGTTCTGCCCCCGATTAGGTTAGAACGCAGACACTATGAAAGGCTATATAGAGGAACGGGCGGTTGAAATCGCTAATTATATCATCGATAATAATGCAACTGTAAGGCAGACCGCGAAACAGTTCGGTATATCGAAATCAACCGTACATAAGGACGTAACAGAACGTCTGACACAAATTAACCCCTCCCTCGCAGAAAGAGCGCGGGTAGTCTTGGACCTCAACAAGTCGGAACGCCATATCCGTGGCGGATTGGCAACAAAGGAAAAATATCTCCATAAGACGAGATACAATCAAGCTTTTTAAAATGAATAAGAACTTAAAATCAGAAGAGATTATCCCTGTCATAATTATTATGAAGGGATAATCTCTTTTGCCATGTAAAAATCACGGTTATCGGAAAATACAACAGGGACTGGATAATACGGCAGAGATGAATAATGCAATAATAATGGAATAACGTGATAGATGCGATAATAATAAAAAATGTATATAATTAAAAATTGTTGAATTAATTATTTTAAGTAATATCCTTTGATAATTAAATATACAAAGCCATGATAATAAAAAGTTTGTTTTAGAAATTTATGAAAAATTACAAAATAAATTAAAAAAAATGTAGGAATCATGTCATTTTTGTGCTATAATTTAAACGGTGTGCCTAAGAATCGGCACATCGTTTTATGTTTCACAAAGGTTGAAAAATGTTTAACAAAGTCTGAAAATTATTTCACAAAGTATGCAAAATTATTCACAAACATGAGTAAAAATCAAAAAGAAAGAAGGCAAGTATTATGGGTAGGTCAACATTTCCGGGCGGACTCCATGCCTATGACGGGAAAGAACTGTCAATGGATAAGCCCACCAAGGTCCTCTTACCTAAAGGTGATTTAGTATTCCCGTTATCCCAGCATATCGGTGCTCCGGCAAAACCGGTTGTGGCTAAGGGGGATAAGGTTCTTGTTGGACAAAAGATCGCTGAAGCTTCCGGTTTTGTATCAGCTAATATCGTAAGTTCCGTATCCGGAACTGTAAAAGAGATTGGAAAGCGCTTAACCGTACAAGGCAATCTGGTGGAGTCCGTTATAATAGAAAACGATAATGAATATACCAAGGCGGAGGGCTTCGGAGAGGCTCAGGATTACTCCGGGCTGACCAAGGAAGAGATACGCGGCCTTGTGAAAGAAGCAGGCGTGGTAGGTCTTGGAGGTGCGGGATTCCCCACTCATATAAAGCTGACTCCGAAGGATGACTTAAAGATCGATTATGTAATTGTAAACGGTGCCGAATGCGAGCCCTATCTTACCTCGGACTATCGTATGATGCTGGAGGAGCCGGAGAAGATTGTGGGCGGACTTAAGATCATGCTTCGTCTGTTTGAGAAGGCAAAGGGAATTATCGCTGTGGAGGATAATAAGCCGGAGGCAATCAGGAAATTACAGGGACTGGTGGAAAAGGAACCGGATATTCAGGTATTTCCTTTAAAGACCAAGTATCCCCAGGGCGGCGAACGCCAGCTGGTATATGCAGTTACCGGACGGAAGCTCAATTCCAAAAAGCTCCCCTCCGATGTAGGCTGCGTAGTGGATAACATCGACACCGTAATCTCCATTTACAGCGCGGTTGCACTGTCAACACCCTTAATCCGGAAGATAATTACCGTATCCGGCGATGCGGTGAAGGAACCGCAGAATTTTAGCGTGGCCATCGGTACGGATTACGGGGAGCTGCTTGAAGCAGCCGGCGGCTTTACCCGGCCTCCGGAGAAGATCGTATCCGGCGGACCCATGATGGGTACAGCCATGTTTACCTGCAATGTCCCGGTTACAAAAGTATCCTCGGCTTTCTTGGGTTTTTTAAAGGATGAGGCTGCCGTGGAGGAAAATCCCTGCATCCGCTGCGGCAAATGCATAACCGTATGTCCGCTCCAGCTTATGCCCTTCCAGCTGGCTGCCTTAAGCAACCGTTCTGACGAGGATGGTTTTGTCCGGCTTGACGGTATGGAATGCTGCGGCTGCGGCTGCTGTTCCTATGTCTGTCCGGCGAAGCGGAGTCTGTCACAATCTATTATGCAGGCAAGAGCAGGCATAATGGCGAACAGAAAGAAATAGGGGAGGTTATCAGTAATGAGTGAATTATTTCATGTGTCGGCGGCTCCCCATACCAGGAGTACTGTGACAACAAAAGCAATTATGCAGGATGTGGCGATCGCATTAATTCCTGCCGGCTTATTCGGTATTTATAACTTTGGTCTTCATGCATTGATGGTTATTGTAATGGCTGTCTTATCCTGTGTGCTGACAGAATTTATCTTTTGCAGGCTGATGAAGAAGCCCTCCACCGCAGGGGATTGCAGTGCGGTGGTAACCGGTGTGCTGCTTGCCTATAATCTTCCGGCTTCTTTTCCCCTATGGATGACATTCCTGGGCGGAATCTTTGCCATATTGGTGGTTAAGATGCTCTTTGGCGGTATCGGTCAGAATTTCATGAATCCGGCCCTGGCTGCCCGTGCTTTCTTAATAATCAGTTTCCCTGTAAGAATGACAAGCTTTGCGGTGGAGAGAATAACTGCGCCTACCACTCTGGACTACATACAGAGCGGCTTCAGTGCGGTAGACGGCTTGTCCGGTGCAACACCTCTGGCAGCATTAAAAGCAGGGGAATCCATCGACCTTTTCAGCATGTTCCTGGGACAGACCGGCGGCACCATAGGAGAGACCAGCGCGGTTGCCATCCTGATCGGTGCTGCCTATCTGCTGGCAAGAAAGGTGATCAGTCTCAGGATTCCACTGGCATATCTTCTTACCCTGGCGGTATTTGTAGTAATCTTCGGCGGGGAAGGCTTTGATACAGCCTATATATTGGGTCATATTCTGGGCGGGGGTTTATTACTCGGTGCCTTCTTCATGGCAACCGATTATGTTACCAGCCCCATCACTGCAGCAGGACAGATTGTGTTCGGTATCTTCTGCGGACTGCTTACCGGACTGTTCCGTATTATGGGCAATACTGCGGAGGGGGTATCCTATGCGATTATCTTCTGTAACCTGCTTGTACCCATTATTGATAAGATGACACGCCGGGTGTCCTTCGGAAAGGAGCGTGTTATCCATGAAAAATAAATCCACTTTGATTATCGATGCATTTTTACTTTTTCTGATTACCCTGATCTCCGGATTTGCACTCAGCTATGTATATGAGATTACCAAGGCTCCCATAGCAGAGCAGAAGGAACTTAAGAAGCAGAAGGCTAACCAGGAGGTATTTGCAGATGCTTCTTCCTTTGAGCCGGACGAGGACCTGCTGAATATAGCAGCCGAAACCGAACTTACGGCCCTGGACCCGGAGTATGACGGAATCACTATTGATGAGATTAATAAGGCCGTTGACAGCGCAGGCAATGTACTGGGCTATAACTTAATCGTAACGACCAACCAGAGCTATGACAGCTCCCTGACCCTGGTATTCGGATATTCCGCGGAGGGCGAAGTGAAGGGTGTGTCTTATACCTCGCTTACGGAGACAGCCGGCCTGGGCATGAAGGCGGCTGATGCAAAATTCAAAGACCAGTTCGTGGACAAAAAGGTGTCGCACTTTGAGGTAACCAAGACGGGCAGCGTCTCGGAGGATCAGATCGATGCCATCAGCGGGGCCACGGTTACCTCCAAGGCTGTTACCAATGCAATTAATGCAGGAACTGACTTTATAAATCAATATGCCGCAGATCTGGGAGGTGGAAGGTAATGAATAAATTCATAGAGCGTATCTATAACGGTGTTATTAAAGAAAATCCCACCTTTATCATTATGCTTGGTATGTGCCCGACTTTGGCAGTTACAACTTCCGGCAATAATGGTCTGTATATGGGGCTCACAACCACAGCTGTACTGGCGCTTTCCAACCTGTTGATTGCCGCACTCAGAAAGGCAATTCCGGATAAGGTGCGTATACCCGCCTATATCGTAGTTATCGCATCCCTGGTAACCATAGTGCAGCTTCTGCTGGAAGCATATCTGCCTGTAGTTAACGAGTTACTTGGCATCTATATCCCGTTGATCGTCGTTAACTGTATCATCATGGGAAGAGCGGAAGCATACGCAGCGAAGAATTCCGTAGGATTATCCTTTTTTTGACGGTATCGGTATGGGGCTTGGTTTTACGGGAGCGCTGACCATCATCGGTTCCTTCCGTGAGATATTGGGGAACGGCTCTATCTTTGGTTTCAAGCTGACACCGGAATCCTTTGAACCCATTACCATCTTCATCCTTGCACCCGGAGCCCTGCTGACCATGGCGATCCTTACTGCGATCCAGAACAAATTGAAACTGCCTTCGGCTACCAATGTCCCCGGGAAAGAATCCATCGGCTGCGGCGGCGATTGCCCCCATTGCGGCGGCGGTATCTGCACCGTCAACCGTGAGATGATTGCTTCCAAGCTTAATAAGGCTTCAGAGAATAAAGCGGCAGACCGGAAACCGGCAGATGAAGATAACAAATAAGGAGGATTGATTTAGATGAAGGAGCTTTTAATTATAATCGTTGGTTCTGCCCTCATTAATAACGTAGTACTGAGTCAATTCCTTGGCTTATGTCCGTTCCTTGGTGTATCGAAGAAAACGAATACTGCAGCCGGCATGGGTGCGGCGGTTATCTTCGTTATTACGATTGCTTCCGCACTGTGCAGTCTGATCTACGACCAGCTGCTGGTAAGGCTTCATATGGAATACCTGCAGACTATCGTATTCATTCTTTTGATTGCATGTATCGTACAGTTCGTAGAACTTATTTTAAAGAAATACAGCCGCTCCCTGTACAGCGCACTGGGTGTATACCTTCCCCTGATCACCACTAATTGTGCGGTACTTGGTGTTGCCTTGATCAACGTTACCGAAAGCTATGGAATAATATCCAGTACCGTCAATGGCTTCGGTACCTCAGTAGGCTTTACCATCGCCATCATTATTATGGCCGGTATCCGTGAGCGTATCGAATTCAATGATGTCCCGAAATCCTTCCAGGGTTCTCCTATCGTACTGGTAACAGCCAGTCTGATGGCAATTGCCTTCTTTGGATTTGCCGGATTAAACTTATAAGGAGGACCGGGATATGATAAATGGAATAATTATTGCAACGGCAATTGTAGCCGGAGTCGGTCTGTTCATCGGCCTGTTCCTTGGCTTTGCAGCCAAGACCTTTGAGGTCAAGGCGGATGAACGTGAGCTTCAGGTGAGGGAGCTTCTTCCCGGAGCCAATTGCGGCGGCTGCGGTTACCCCGGCTGTGACGGCCTGGCAGCAGCGATTGCAGCAGGGGAAGCTCCTGCCAATGCCTGTCCGGTTGCCAACAGGGAAGCGCATGCGAAGATCGCCGAGGTGATGGGCGCTGCGGTCGAAGAGACGGAGAGGAAGGTTGCATTCGTAAAATGTGCCGGTACCTGTGACAAGACCAGAGTAAAATACGAATACTACGGTGTTCAGGACTGCAATAAAGCAGCCATGGTTCCCGGCAGGGGAAATAAGACCTGTGTCTACGGCTGTATGGGCTTTGGTTCCTGTGTTAAGGTATGTGCTTTCGATGCCATTCATATTGTGAACGGTATTGCAGTAGTTGATAAAGAAAAATGCACCGGCTGCAGCACCTGTACCGCCAAGTGTCCGAATAAGCTCATTGAGATGGTTCCTGCAGCAGCGGGACATCTGGTAAGCTGCAGCTCCCAGGATAAGGGTAAGGACACCAAGCTTGCCTGCACCGCCGGATGCATCGGCTGCAAGCTCTGCGTGAAGGCCTGCGGCTTCGATGCTGTTACTGTTGAGAATAATCTTGCAAGGATTGATTACGGCAAATGCACCAACTGCGGTAAATGTGCCCTTGTCTGCCCTGTGAAAGTGATCCGTGCAGAAGCGGTATAAGTCCGGTAATCCTGCCGGTCAATGGTAAAGAAAGGGCTGTCATAAATAAAGCTTTGATAGTAATGTACACGAAAAAATAGTATTTATATTATAAAATGAGCTTTGAAAAGGTCTTTCATACCACTCAAAGCTCATTTTTATATACTGTTTTACAGGCAATTTTGCGGCAGTTCCTTTGTTTTGAATATGCTTTCCTGCCGCATCAATGGCCCTCCGACATTCTCTTCTTATGTAATTGAAGCCGGTTTACACGGGACATATATCCTGGTGTATAAGCGCAAACATTACTTGAATATACGGGGATTTTATAATAAAATATAACGAAGCACACTTAAAGGATTTATATAAAAAAACCGATATAATACATAATCAGTAGAATATACTGAAATTGACCGCAGCATATAGGACAGCAGACAGGCTCAGGAAGAGCATGGCCGTTCCCGTGAATGGCCCGAAAACTCCAGGGAAGGAGGGCGCATATGATCCAGCCTTATAATTATCTTTTGGATACCTGCCGGTTAAACAGGAATATCAGATATCCTGTCAGCAGAAGAAGTGAATTGAAAAAGGTCTATGAGGAAATCGTAAACTTAAGCAGGCGTACGCCCTTCTGTATGATCGACATCTCCAGGGAGAATCAGGACTATACATTTGGAATTAAGGAAGCGGCTCTTTTGCTAAAATCCAGGATAGCCGGTATGGCGGACCTTAACGGGTCGGACTTCTCCGGCAAGGCGGTTGTTGTAAGTGATGACAATATTCTTAAGGCAAGCCTGCTGCAGGATGATACG
The DNA here is from genome assembly GCA_023424995.1 of Bacillota bacterium. GTDB lineage: Bacteria > Bacillota > Clostridia > Lachnospirales > Lachnospiraceae > Mobilitalea. The sequence goes on from JAFADH010000160.1 coordinate 17,931, forward strand.
GATTCGCTGCCGGAAGTCCTGGAGTTTAAGGTGAATACCCTTGCCAATGTCCAGATTAACCATGGCAGGGAGCTTTTGGATACTTCCCGGGGACTGCCCCAGGGAGAATACCGTTTCATCGCCAGGGTCGGTGAGGAGATTTATCCGCTAACCTATGTACAGGAGGCCAGGGTGGAGAATAAGGCTGCGTTAGAACAGATAGCTGATTTTCTTAACGAGCATCTGACGATGATAAATGCGGTTGTCGATAAGGGTTCCTCCAGGGATTACAGCCGTCTTATGATAGTCTCGGAGCTGTCCGGCAAATTCGGCGAAAAGAGGTTTTATTTTGAAGACATGGGTACGGACAGGGAGGGTGTTGCTGAGTTTTTCGGCATGAATCGGATGGTAACGGCCCCGAATTGTGCCAGTTTTGATCTGAACGGCATTCCCAAGCAGACGGCTACCAATACATTTACACTGGAGAACATACTTCGCATCTCCTTGAATCAAAGCAGTGAAAAACCGGTATCGGTTAAAATTACGCCGGACAGGGAACGGGTGCTTGCTTCCGTGGATTCCTTCCTGTCGGTATATAATAATATTATCCGGATTGCAAAAGACTGGACTCTTGATAATAAAGAACATTACAGAGCAGGCAAGCTGATCAATGAGATGAAAAATCTTACAAATCTTTATAGTGAAGAATTAAAAGCCTGCGGAATGACAGAAACGGAGGAAGGAATGCTGGAGCTGGAGGAACCTGCAGCTTCCCGGGCAGCCCTGGACGGCAGTATGGAGAAGCTCTTTGCACGTAACGACGGATTTATTGCAAGGCTTGAGGATAAGGCAAGCGCCATCGCCATAAATCCATTGGAATATCTTGATAAGATTATCGTTACCTATCCGGACACGGATAAGAACAGCTTCTGTAATCCTTACATAACTTCCATGTACAGCGGGCTGTTTTTTAACTCTTATTGTTAAGGGAATTTGCCTTTACATATTCGCTGGGTGTGATTCCGATTCTTTTCTTAAAGATCCGGCTGAAGTAATTGGGGTCCTTATAACCCACCATGAAGCACACTTCCTTCACGGTTAAATTTGAGTTGTTAAGCAGCTCCTTTGCTTTTTTAACGCGGAACATAGCAAGCCAGTCGATAAAGTTAAAACCTGTGGTTTTTTTGATCAGCTTACTAAAATACTGGGGGCTGATATTCACATACTCGGCCATGACCTCCAGTGAAATATCCTCCGCATAATGACTCGCCAGATATTCCTTTGTCGCCTGTACGATACGGTTGGAGTAGTTGATGGGATTCTGCGGTTTTATATAGCTTGTGATATAGATAAACATCTGATAACCGTAATCGATCAGATCATCTCCGTTCTGATTCATCAGCTGGCTGGTATAACTGATGTAGTCGACACTTCTGCCAGTATTCTGAAGATCCAGGCTCATGGCATTATTCGCCAGCACCAGAAGCTCCAATATCTTATTGCGCTTTGCCGTATCCCCGTAATGCCGGATGTTCTCCATTAAGAGCGCGAAATAATCATATGCTTCTATTTTGCGAAGTCTGACTGCTTCAACCAGATGCCTCTGGGTGTCATGATAATCAAAGTGGCTGTCCACATAGGTATTTTTAATATCAGGATAATATATGACAGGTGAATTGCCGTTATAATAAAGACCGCATAAAGCATCGGTAAAAGAGGAATATATGGATTGGAGCTTCGTTATGTTTCCGATGGAGGCTGTTGCTTTCAGCTTAAAATGATCACCGATCCCCCGGCATAATACATCACATACGGCAAGACTGTCCTCTTTATGTTCGGAGTCTGACAGAAGGGAATCCTCACTGACCAGTATGCTGAGTTTATTATTAATTACCGGACCTGTTGCGAAGCTCTTTGGCAGTGTTTTCTTGATAAACCGGCAGAGGGCAAACTCCTCGCTGGAATAGGAAATCGCCTGAGGCCTGTTGGAACCGGCTAATTCCAGAAGGATTATATAACCGTAATCCTTAAGCTGCAGCAGCTTCTGATAGATGGCGATCTCAGGAGAGGTGCATCCCCGAAAACAGAGGGAGAATACAAAGCTTCTCTCCATAAAGAACTGATAATCTTCTGCGGACAGATTCTGATTCACATTCTGATAATCCATCTGAAGACTATCCCAGAAATCTCGTTGTTCGGCATAAATTGCAGGATCATGATTTGGTAAATGCATAAGGAAGACCCCCTCTTTTTTCAGATTCCTAGTATAACATAATACGACAAAAAATGCACAACATTTTTTAGCATGTTTACACAAGAAAATCGAAGCTGCCATAAGTATTATCGGCATTTTAATTAATTACCATAACTTCTTAACAGTCTTAATATGTCGTAACAGTAACTTCTATTTTTCGTAATACTTTTGCCACAGAATTGCCAATACTGGGAGATACGATAAAATCGGAAACATAAACAGAACGGATGAAAGGGAGGCAACGAATGATGAAAAAGATAATAATGACATTAAAGCTGCATAAAATTATTCTAGCTTTCCTGGTGCTGTCCCTGGCTGCCATACTGCAGTCCACGGGAACCGCCTATGCAGCAGCGGCGGCAGATAAAACAGCCGTTTCCTATGCCTATAGTGACGATCCTTTCACTGACACCCAGTGGTATATCGATAATAGAGGATATTACAGCAATCTGTCCGATATAATGATCCGAAACGAACTGTCAACTGCGGATGTGGACATGGACGTTGTGGAAGCCTGGGACAAAATGCAGGAAGCCGGCGTGCCTCAGCGTGAAGTGGTCGTAGCGGTAATTGATACGGGAGTTGATTATATGCACCCGGATCTTGCTGCCCATATGTGGATCAATCAGGGTGAAATTCCGGGTGATAATATCGATAATGACGGCAACGGATACATTGATGATATCTATGGCTGGGATTTTTACAACGGGGACGGAACGGTGGGCCATTATGAATATAACCAGCAGTCCGGCAGCTATATGGCTTCCCCGAAGGATAATGACAACCATGGCACCCACATTGCCGGAATCATCGCGGCAGTTGCAGATAATAAGACCGGTATTGCCGGCATTGCCTCCCGCATTAATATCAGGATCATGTCCCTTAAGATAAACGGCGGACCTAAGGGCGAGGGGAATGTCCGGGATGCCATAGAAGCCATAAAATATGCCCAGATGATGGGAGCGGATATCTGCAATATCAGCTGGGGCGTCAGTGAATATTATAAAGAGCTTGAAGATGTAATGAAGGAATCCGATATGCTGTTCGTAACGGCAGCGGGGAATACGGGCGGGGATAATGATAAGAAACCCATATATCCGGCGGGCTTCAACCTGGAGAACAAGATTGCCGTAACCTTCATCGATGCAGACGGCAGTCTGACCGGATACTCCAATTACGGACCCGCCACCATCGACCTTGCGGCACCGGGGGACGATATCTTCAGCACCATCGTAGGAAGCTACGGCAGCATGAGCGGCTCCTCCATGGCGGCGCCGCAGGTAACGGCAATCGCAGCCTTGATCTATGCATACGGTGATAATCTCTATCCCGCGAATGTCAAGGACATCATTATAAATAACGTGAAATATATTGACGGACTGAAGGACCTGATGCGGTATCCCGGGATTCCCAGTGCATACCTGGCAGTCATGGCAACGGACAGTCTCAAGACCGATACGGATGCCCCCATGATGTCCTTTGACACGGTTTATAATAAAAGCGAAATGATCGTACCCGTGAAGGTGATTGACAGCGGAGAATCCAAGGTTAGAGTGATCAGATACATCTACGGCAATAAGACCGCGGAGGATTTCAGACACGGAGTCGGCGGAACTGCGGTGGTGAACGGCGAAGCAATTCTCTCCAAAGCGGGAACCTATACCTTCTTCGCAGCCGACTATGCCGGCAATGAGACCGTGCAGACCTATGAAGTGGCAGATGATACAATCGCACCGAAGGTATATACCACCTACACGGTGGCCCCGAATTATAAGACCCGCTCCGTAACGGCAACCATAAGGGATGAACAAAGCGGAATAAAACGTGTCAAGTATATGCCGGGGATGAAATCTGCAGAAGCCTTCCTTCCTGCAGATGCGGGCACCGTGATAGACCTTAAGAACGGCAAGGCCAGCTTTAAGGTGGAGAAGGATGGGGTATATACCATATTTGCCATCGATAACCGCGGGAATGCCACAACGAAGCCATTACTGGTCAGGACGGTAAAATCCACCGAATTGAAACTGACCGCCGAGAATAAAACCATCGGTCCGGGTGATTATTTTGTCATCGAAAATCAAATTACGCCCATAGGGAGCACGGACAGGATAACCTACCAAAGCTCCGACGAAAACGTAGTTAAGGTATCGGCCACCGGCAAGGTAACAGCCCTGGCGGAAGGGAGAGCGGCCATTAAAGTAACTACGGCAAGTGGGATAACCGCCACTTGCTTCGTAACAGTAAAATTAAAGACATAGGAAGGCAGGATCATGTTATTGAAGAAACAAGCCGGCCGGAGAGATCAGATAAAGCTGTTATTCTCCGTCCGGCTTTTTGATTTGTAAAAAACCTGTTGACGTTCCGGCAGGTCTATGATATATTTATAAAGCGAAGAAATAGGTCTTTTTTTTATGCCTAAAAAAGGGATTGATTTAAAGATATTGCATCGGTGTACCGTCCATTCGTTGATGGGATAACGGACGTTTGGTACACTCGCACAACAACGAAATCGGAGGTGGATATTGTGCGCGTAAAAATCACACTGGCGTGTACGGATTGCAAGCAACGCAATTATAACACGACCAAAGAAAAGAAGACACATCCAGACAGAATGGAAACCAAGAAGTATTGCAAGTTCTGCAGAAGCCACACATTGCACAAGGAAACGAAATAATTATTCGGAAAGGAATGAAGAACATGGGAGAAATGACGAATACTACAACCGAAAAAGCTCCAAAGAGAAGCTGGTTCAAGGGAATTAAGTCGGAATTCAACAAGATTGTTTGGCCGGACAAAGAGTACCTCGGAAAACAGGCAGTTGCTGTCATATCAGTTACCGTTGTTTTGGGAATAGTTATTTACGTACTTGATTTTGCAATTCAAGAAGTTATTGCTTTCTTATTATAGGATAAGGGTGAGGTTATGTCAGAAGCAAATTGGTACGTTGTTCACACCTATTCAGGGTATGAGAACAAAGTAAAAGCGAATATCGAGAAAGCCATCGAGAACAGAAAGCTACAGGATCAGATACTGGAAGTATCCGTACCGATGCAGGATGTCATTGAAGTGAAGAATGGTGTGAAGAAGCGTGTTCAGAAGAAGATGTTTCCTGGCTATGTACTGCTCCATATGGTCATGAATGATGATGTATGGTATGTAGTGCGCAATACCAGAGGCGTAACAGGCTTCGTCGGACCCGATTCCAAACAGCCCGTACCCTTAACTGATGCAGAGATGCGAAGTATGGGAATCAAGAACAGTGAAGTCAGCCTTGATTTTGAGATTGGTGATACCGTTACGGTTATCTCCGGAGTATGGGAGAATACCACAGGTATTATCAGGCAGATCAATCCCCACAAGCAGATCGTTACGATCAGCGTGGATATGTTCGGACGTGAAACACCGGTTGAGATTGGTTTTGCAGATGTTAAGGTTCGCAATTAGTAAGTTCGCTGCTGCTGTGTATATAATGGGCAGCCGGCTTACGGTTAGTTACGTGGGAGGGAAATTCCCGCAATCACCACATTATCAGGAGGTATGCTATCATGGCAAAAAAAGTAACAGGTTATATCAAATTACAAATCCCCGCTGGCAAGGCTACACCGGCTCCTCCGGTTGGACCCGCACTCGGTCAGCATGGCGTGAACATCGTTCAGTTCACCAAGGAATTTAATGCAAGAACAGCAGATCAGGACGGAATTATTACTCCGGTAGTAATTACAGTATATGCTGACAGAAGTTTCAGCTTCGTAACAAAAACTCCTCCGGCAGCAGTACTGATTAAGAAGGCTCTTAATCTGAAGTCCGGTTCCGCTGCTCCCAACAAGACAAAAGTAGCAAAAATCTCAAAAGCGGAGATCAGAAAAATCGCAGAGCTTAAGATGCCCGATTTAAATGCTGCAAGTGTTGAAGCAGCCATGAGCATGATTGCCGGAACGGCAAGAAGCATGGGTGTAACGGTAGAAGACTAGAGCAAGTCAGCACCAAAATATACGTATTCCGCATATTTTGTGTGCATCGGTCCGTTAGGACCGCTGTGACTGAATAGTCACGACTAATTAGAATGAAACAGCATGATTGAAAGAGATTATGCTTCCCAGAATCTAATAATGTGGGAGGATATGCCGAAAGCAAATAATGAATTCGGCAGCCAATGCGGTTTCATCCGTATTGGCCAACTGATACCGTATGGGATGAAATAAATACGAAGTATTCAGTTTACTTCCGCTATAACCACTAGGAGGTTTATAAATGAAAAGAGGAAAGAAATATTCGGATGCTGCAAAATTGATCGACAGATCCGTTCAATATGATGCGGCAGAAGCTATCGGTTTAGTTAAAAAGTCGGCAGTAGCGAAATTCGATGAGACCATCGAAGCCCACATCAGACTTGGTGTGGACGGACGTCATGCTGACCAGCAGGTTCGCGGTGCGGTAGTATTGCCTCACGGAACCGGCAAAACTGTGCGCGTACTCGTATTCGCAAAGGGTGATAAGGCGAATGAAGCCTTGGCAGCCGGCGCTGATTTCGTAGGTGCAGATGATTTGATCCCGAAGATTCAGAATGAAAACTGGTTTGAATTCGATGTAGTGGTAGCTACCCCTGATATGATGGGTGTTGTAGGCCGTCTGGGCCGTGTCCTGGGACCTAAAGGCTTAATGCCCAACCCCAAGGCCGGTACCGTTACTATGGATGTTGCCAAGGCAATCAGCGATATCAAAGCCGGTAAGATTGAATACAGATTGGACAAGACGAACATTATCCATGTTCCCCTTGGTAAAGCGTCCTTCCCGGAGGATAAGTTAAAAGAGAACTTCGAAACCTTGATCGGAGCTGTAATTAAGGCAAAGCCCTCTGCAGCAAAGGGACAGTATTTGAAAAGTGTTACCCTGGCTTCTACCATGGGACCCGGCGTAAAGCTTAACACAGCCAAGTTAAGCTAACCGGTTTCTTGCAAGGACCTTATCTTCGCAAAGTAAAGGCAATCGGAATTATCCTTCTTTGACTGCTGTACGTGGTCAAAGAAGGATATATTAATGTAAAATAAGGGTTGACATGTTCTCTGTATTCATGCTATAATTCCATTTGTGAATAAAACTGCCGAAGACAGCAGGTGTCGCAAGACATAAGGTATAACCGCCTGCCGAGGAAAGTTGATGAATCGTATATGATTTTATTGACCCTCTTAATGTTTGGCAGTAAGAGGTTTTTTTATTGCATAAAGGTTGCCGGTAAACCTGCAGTCTATTAAAAGATACAAGGAGGTGCACGTAATGGCAAAAGTTGAGTTAAAACAGCCCATAGTTGATGAAATCAAAGGCTATGTGGCAGATGCGAAGGCAGCTGTACTGGTTGACTACCGCGGCTTAACCGTGGAACAGGATACGGAGCTTCGTAAGAAGTTAAGAGAAGGCGGCGTAGTATACAAGGTATACAAGAACACAATGCTTAATTTCGCTTTCAAGGGAACTGAATATGAAGCATTGGCTAAGGATTTGAACGGTCCTACCGCTGTTGCTTTCGGTATGGAGGATGCAACTACTCCCGCCAGAATACTGCTTGATTGTTCTAAGACAATGCCTAAGCTGGAATTCAAGGCAGGCGTTGTAGAAGGAACTTACTATGATACGAAGGGAATTCAGATTATCGCAACCATTCCTTCCAGAGAAGTTCTTATTTCCAGGTTACTTGGAAGCTTACAGTCACCGATTACAAACTTTGCTCGCGTTATTAAGCAGATCGCAGAGAAGCAGGCATAATCCTGCGTATGTTGATTTGCTTTGCGGATATGCCGAAAGGCAGGCATAGTTTCGGGCGGCCGATTTGAATGGGAACATAATACCCGGTCATAAACAATAATATTATATGGAGGTAAATTATAATGACAACTCAAGAGTTTATCGAGGCAATTAAGGGCCTTACCGTGTTAGAATTAAATGATTTAGTAAAAGCATGTGAAGAAGAATTTGGTGTATCCGCAGCAGCGGGTGTTGTAGTGGCAGCAGGTCCCGCAGCAGGCGCAGCAGCTGAAGAAGAGAAGACGGAATTCAATGTAGAGCTGACCGAAGCCGGCGCCAACAAGGTTAAGGTTATCAAGGTCGTTCGTGAAGTAACAGGCTTAGGCTTAAAGGAAGCTAAGGATCTTGTAGATGCGGCTCCGAAGAACGTTAAGGAAGGCGTAAGCAAGGCTGAGGCTGATGAGCTTAAGGCTAAGCTGGAAGCAGAAGGCGCTAAGGTTGCTTTAAAGTAATCTGATATACGAGCTTAGATCCCCGTTCATGGGAAAAGTACCTATGGTGCTATTCGTATGAACGGGGATTTTTTAGATTCCTCCGACATATAATCTAGTAATACACAAGTGGTTAATTGCACACAAGCCGTGGCTTTTGAGCGGATCCGCTGACAGGGGGCTATCATGTCCGATCAGGATTTCTTTACATTCCGTGAGTATATGAGAAAAGAGCAGGAGGTTTTATCTCCCTCGGCTGAGGATTATGTGGAGATGATCTACAGACTTTCGGAGAAATATGGGTTTACCAGAGTGAACGATCTGGCGGCAGCCCTGAATGTACAGCCGCCTTCGGTGACCAAGATGATTCAGAAGCTTTCCGAGATGAGTTTAATACGTTATGTGAAGTATGGTGTCATTATGCTGGAACCCAGCGGTATGGAGAAGGGCAAGGCATTGCTGGAGAGGCATAACACGGTGGAGGAGTTCCTGAGACTGCTCGGTATGACGGAAGGCTTATTGGATGAGACGGAGAAATTGGAACATATGATTGATCGGGAGATACTTGCGGGAATCAGTAACCTGATCGGTTTTTTTGCCGAGAATCCTGATATATTAAAATACTTTAATGAATATAGAAAGACTATCTCATAAAAAAGTACGGATAATCAGTGATTTCCGTACTTTTCCTATTATATCTGATTTATGTGTTATGATCCGGTACTGACATACGCAGCTGACGATCCCGTTATATCAACTTTATAATGCCGTTGCCTTATGCCCATCCTGCAAACCGGAATATGGCTGTGGTCACAAAGCATACCAGAATAGCGATTCCGGTAGGGATAAGGACCGATAAGGCGGTCCATTTGAAACTGCCGGTTTCTTTTCGGATGGTTAATATAGTAGTGGCGCAGGGCCAGTGAAGCAGGGAAAACAGCATGGTATTAAGTGCGGTCAGGTGGGTCCAGCCATTATCAGCCAGTATCTTCCTTAAGGAATCCAGACTGTCGAATTCAATCATGGAGCCGGTGGACAGATAGCACATCAGCAGGACCGGGAGAACGATTTCGTTGGCCGGAAGTCCCAGCAGGAACGCCATAATGATAAATCCGTCCAGTCCGATGGTTTTTGCAAAAGGATCCAGAAAAGCCGCCACATGGCCGATGATGCTTATGTCTCCGATATAGATATTCCCCAGAATCCAGGTTATGGCTCCGGCAGGAGCGGCCACAATGACTGCGCGCAGGAGGACAAAGATGATCCGGTCGATCAGGGAGGTATACAGCACGCGGCCTATTTTGGGCACCCGGTAAGGGGGCAGCTCCAATGTAAAGGTGGAGGGTATCCCCTTTAAGAGGGTCTTCGACAGAAGATAAGATACCAGCAGAGTAGCACCGATTCCCAATACAACCAACGCGGTGACGGATATGGCGGTGAGGATCCCGGAGCTGATTCCGCCCAGGGACAAAAGGAATATGGAGGATATGGCAAGTAAAGTTGGAAATCTTCCGTTGCAGGGTACGAAGTTATTGGTCAGGGTCGCGATCAGCCGTTCTCTGGGGGACTCGATGATTCTGCAGGATATGATGCCGGCGGCATTGCATCCGAACCCCATGCACATGGTAAGGCATTGTTTGCCATGAGCACAGGCCTTCTTGAACAGATGGTCCATGTTAAAAGCAACTCTGGGCAGATAACCCAGATCCTCCAAAAGGGTGAACAGCGGGAAGAAGATAGTCATAGGCGGCAGCATAACCGACACGACCCAGGCGAGGGTACGGAATAAACCAAGGATCAGCACACCGTGCAGCCAATCCGGAGCATGGAGATATAGCATGAAATCAGTAAGTCTTTCCTCGATGCCGAACAGGAAATCTGCGATCATGGCGGAAGGAACATTAGCTCCGGATATGGTGATCCAGAATACCCCTGCCAGTACCGCCAGCATAATCGGGAAACCAAAGATCCGGGAGGTGATAATATTATCGATTCTCCGGTCCCTGTCGTTCTTTTTGTCACCCTGGGATATAAATCTGTTCTTAATATCCTCCGCGTTGTGATAGATCTGTTCCGTCAGGATATCCCGCATCATTCCGGGCACAGATGCTTCTCCCGCCACTTCCAAAGCATGCAGCGTATCCACGGGGAAGTACTCATGATAATCATTAAATATAGTCTTTAATATCTTATGGTCTCCGTCGATCATCCGCAGGCCCAGCCATCTGGAATTCATGTCAGGAACGGTCAGCTCGATATAAGGCTGTAATAACCGTACGATTCCTTCCACATCATCATTATAGGTTACATAATTCGGTTTGGGAGTGATCGCCTTCGTGGTTACTGCGTATACCGCATCCTTCAGTTCCTCCAAGCCGGTTCCGTTCCGGGCAGCACACAGAACGACCGGAATTCCCAGTTCTTTTTCAATGCCTTCCCGGTCGATGGTAATATGCTTCTTCCCGGCCTCATCGATCAGATTAATGCACAGGATTACATTATCGGTCAGCTCCATTACCTGATATACAAGAAACAGGTTTCGTTCCAGGCAGGTGGCATCTGCCACCACAATCACCGCATCCGCATTGCCGAAGCATATAAAATCCCTTGCGACCTCTTCCTCTACGGAGACGGCAGACAGGGAATAGGTTCCGGGAAGATCCACCAGAATATGCTCCTTTCCCTTGTGGGTAAACTCCCCTCTTGCATTCGTCACTGTCTTCCCGGGCCAGTTGCCGGTATGCTGATGCAATCCGGTCAGCGCATTAAAGACGGTGCTTTTTCCTGTGTTTGGATTTCCTGCGAGAGCAATTACGTATTGTCCTTCTTTTTTATCGATATAAAACGTATCCATCATGGCATTCACATGTGTAGATTGATATGTCAGACCCATAGATACCTCCAGATGATATATGTAGGCTGTTGATTGCGGTTTTCAACAGCACAAAATTTACAATTTTATTTCACCGAGATTAAGGAAGCTTCTTCCTTTCTCAGGGCTATCATGGCTCCTCTTATGCAATATACGGTGGGATCCCCGGAGGGGCCTTTTCTTACTACTTCTACCCTGGTACCCTTTGTTAATCCCAGTGCCAGCATACGCTCTCTCAATACTCCTTTGGCGCCCAGTTCATGGATAGTGGCATAATTGCCTGTTGATACATTATTCAGCGTCAATTAAAACGAACCCCGCTTTCGATCATAATCAATATCATGAAATGCCTATCTTTCATCAAGTAATAATATAGTATGCATTGTATCTGCAGGCGGTTACGTCAAACAAAGTATTTTTCATGAAGTTAATTAATTTAACATAAGGAAACAAAGTTAGCCCGGTATAAATAAGGCCTGTGCATATGCAGTGGCCACAGATGGAGGCGATCAATTATACCAATCCGGAGGCAAAGCTGGTAGAGGCGATCTCAAAGCTTACCACGATTAGGGTGGTGGGCCTGTGCCACGGTCTGGACGGGGGCATAAACCAATTATCGGAATTCCTGGAAATCCCCAGGGAATATATCGGTATGGAAGGCGGCGGACTTAATCACTTCGGTTTTTTTACAAAGATATGGGATAAGAGGACGGGTGAGGATCTGTATCCGTGTTTTAAGGAGAAAGAAGAGAAGGCAAACAGGCTGGCGTTGTTCGAGCATGTCGGCCTGGCCAGGACCAAGCTGCTGCAGGCGATCCTGCTGGATCCCCAGGCGCCCACCTATTATCAGGCCTGTGCGATGATAGATAAAATGTGCGAGCTGCAAAAGGATATCCTGCCGAAGCTGGAATGGAAATAATCCGGAGGTACACGTTAAATTAATAAACAACAAAAAATATTATAGCAAATGACAACAGGCTTCGAGAGTATCATATCTTTCGAAGCTTTTTCTTATGTAAAATTTTATATACCAATCATAAGGCTTACGGAATCAGCATGACCCGCATCCTATTCATG
>JAFADH010000055.1 GCA_023424995.1 Bacillota bacterium
AACGGGTGCGATTTTCCAAAGCTCCGCCGTATTTGCCGCTTCGCGTATGGGAGGCCAGCAGTTCACTTATCAGATAACGGTGACAGGCCTTGATGTCAACACCGTCAAATCCGGCTTCCTTAGCGAGCTTTGCAGACATAAGGTACTTAGCCGGCAAACTGTCAAGGTATGTATCGGTGACAATAGGATAAGCTTCGTCGATACCAACCCTCGGATCCAGCAGCGGATCATGATATAAAATCATAGGGATCGGTTTGTGCCCTTCCGGTCTTGAGTAGCGTCCGGAATGAGTCAGCTGCAGTATGTTCAGGGGGCGATATCCATTGGCTTCAAGAGCCGCCTGGTTAGTTTTTTTAACGAGCGCTTTGAATTGCCGGATGTTTTCATTTGTGAGCATCATCTGCAGAGGATTGGCCTTGCCGGCTTCTTCAACAGCACAGGCCTCCCACCACAGAAGACCTGCTCCGCCCTCCGCAAAGCGCATATATCGGCGTTCAACCAAAGGACTGGGGCTTCCGTCAGTATTGGAATCGCATCCCTCCATCGGCAATATGGCAAAAGCATTTGGTGCTGTTCTTCGTCCGACCTTCACTTGGGCACTTAAGACAGACAAGTCGTCAGCAAATTCAATGGGATTATTCAGCTCACTGACTTTGGCTTTGAGTTCATTCATGGATGGATAAGCAAACTTTTCATGTTTGGACATGCGTTAACCTCTAATTCAATTATTATTGTTTTTTGTCAGGAATGATTTAAGCATGCCCTATCACAGTATTACCAGCTTCAGTTCCTGTGCAAGCATTTTAAGCTCTTCCTCAATATCTTCAAAAGCAAATACCTGATGACAGCCGAGAGCCGTATCCAAATAATGGTCGAAATCATCAAACTTTACATAAACCTGGGTTCTGCATCCGCTTTCATACTTACCTTGAACGGTTGTCCCCGGATGAATGGTGATTTTACCGGCTTCATCCGAGAGCCGGCAGGCGGTTACTCTTTGTCCTATAGGATATTCCACCTGAAGGCTTGTTCCAATTCCGCTTTCATGATGGTTCCTCAGGATGTACGGACAGAAGCCGTTGTTAAAAAGATCCAGCGGTGCGGTACAATGGGAAAAGTTAACGGTGCCGTCCGGATGCAAATTCGGATTGGCCATCCACAACTTGCTGCTTGTGAGTCTCTTCATCAGGAGCATAGTCACTGCACTGTCCACATCCCCTTCACAGGCTGCGACTTGAGGCAGCCTGTCATTAATGTAGCTTACGCCAAGGCACATGTTGGTTCCTTCCGCCAACAGGTTGAAGCAGGCGAGAGCAATACCGGCGGGTTTATATTTATCCACTGTTTTAACAAGTGCTGCTGTCATTTTTGCCGATGCGTTGATGTCTTCCTCGGTCGGTTCGACAATTTTCTTTTCATTCCCTTTGAAGTAGTCATAATAAACCCTGGCATCCTCATCGGTCATTTCACGATAGAGTCTGGCCACTTCTTCCTGTTCGATTTGCTTCACCGTAACACCTAACTTTTCATAGCTTTCCCTGTTCTTGCTGTTGCTGACCACCCAAGGCTCCGTATTACCGATAAGGAGAATTGTTGCTCCCTTGAGTGAATGATAGGCTTCATATACTTTCAGCCGACGCTTCAGCTTTTCCTCGCTGATCGCAATTGAACCGTGGGCATGCTCTCTGCGGATGACGGCCCATGTATCCATGACAGTCGGTGCCGCATTCTTCATTATCATTTTATCACTAAATTCTTCAGTTGTATTGCCAATAATATACATGGCATAAATAACAGTGGAGTTGTATTTGGTGACACTTTCAAGAATCAACGGCTGCACACCGCCGCTCATAGGGACAACCACAAGACAGTCCGCCTCGGGCATTTGCGCTGCATCCTCCATGGTTGTAATCAATATGCTTTCTGAAACAATATCCTTCATCTGCGCTGCTAAAGCTCCGTAGGCAGCCTTCAATTCCGTTTCATTATTCCAATAGCGGCTTGACGCGTATAATGCCATCAATTTCTTCATATTCTTCTCCTTTTTATTTTGTTGCAGTATTTACTTTTTATCAATGGTATTACTAGTATAATACCATTGATAAAAAGTAAATACTTATGATATAATCGTTAAAAATATACTTTTTGTCGGGAGTAAATAGTGAAAAATATGGATTTCGTATTTGAGAGCATACCGGAAGAACCTAAGATCAGATTTGGCCATAACACAACGAAGAACTGGTCAATGTCCTCAGCTCACTTTCACAACTATTACGAATTGAATTTATCAATATCCGGAGGCAACCGTTTTTTTGTCAATGATGTTATACATGAGGCCAAGAGCGGTGATCTGTTCTTCTTTAACGACACCGACCTGCATAAAAATTTTGTTCCGAAGGATTTTGAATACGAGCGTTACATCATTCTATTTGATCCGCATGAAGTTGCCGGTCTTTTCCCGGAAGGGGATTTGATGTATCTCTATACCGATTCGATGAAGCATTTGAAAAACAAGCTGTCCCTTACCTGCGAACAGATTATCGAAGTGACCCTATTGCTTGAAGACGTTCTCCACCATGTCAATGGCGACTATGAGGGCAATACGGTCTATATCAAGCTAAAGCTGTGTGAACTGCTGCTCTTTCTCACAACCGTATGCAAGTCAAGAAGCAAGTCTGAGACCGTCGTCAAAAGGACAAGCGCCAAGATTCATCCCATTCTCCAATACATAAACCGCAATATTGGCAGCGAATTGTCCATAAAAAGCTTGTCAGAACACTTTTACATCAATAAATCTTATCTTTGCGAGCTCTTTAGAAAAGAAACCGGCTTAACACTAAACCAATATATCACTTCAAAAAGATTACTTCTCTCAAAAGAACTGCTGAAACAAGGGAAAACTGTTATAGAAGTCACAGGTCTTGTGGGATACAAGAACGACGCTTATTTTATTCGTCTGTTTAAGAAATATTTTGGATTTACACCAAAAAAGTTTGCAATGCGCCAATAGAAGCAAAATATTTATCCTGTATGCGGACCACTGCTTCATATTGGCAAGCATAATCTGCCACATGATTTTTAATTTTGATTGATTACTTTATAATAGTACAAGCTAACACTTCCTATCCAGTGC
>JAFADH010000106.1 GCA_023424995.1 Bacillota bacterium
CGTCCGGCTCAGGGGCATTGGACATGGATGTCCATATGCGCCGACCGACAAATTGTCATTACGTATATCCCACTTTTCTTTCCGGCTTTTCCTGTGCCTAGTCCAATAGATCGCAGACAACGTTTCCGAACGGGATACCACCGCTCCCGGTCACTACCACCCCTGCATCCGTTCCTTTGTTAATAACCTAAAACTTTATCTGTACCGCTTCCGCTTCTGCCATCTGTTTATATATCTGATACTTCTCCCTTGCATAATGTTCCGCTCTCCTAAAGAGCTCCTCTGCCTGATCAGGGAACGTCTTCTCCAGCGAACTGTAGCGCACCTGCCCTAAGATAAAGTCCCGGAAGCTCTCCGTAGGCTCCCTGGAATCCAGAACAAACGGATTCTTGCCTTCCTCCTTCAGCTTCGGATTATATCGGTACAGATGCCAGTAACCGGCCTGTACTGCCTTCTTAATGGTAGCCATGCTATGTCCCATGCCTTCTTTGATTCCATGATTGATACAGGGTGCATAGGCAATTACAATGGAGGGGCCATGATGCGCTTCCGCTTCCCGGAAGGCTTTGATCAGCTGGGTATTATCCGCATTGATGCCCACCTGCGCCACATAGACATTGCCATAGGTCATCATCATACGGCCGAGATCCTTCTTGCCCTGCCGCTTTCCGGAGGCTGCGAATTTCGCAATGGCTGCGGTAGGAGTTGATTTTGAGGACTGACCGCCGGTATTGGAGTATACCTCCGTATCAAATACCAGAACGTTCACATCTTCGCCGGAAGCCATTACATGATCCAGACCTCCGTATCCGATATCATAAGCCCAGCCGTCACCGCCTACCAGCCAGACGGAACGCTTTGTGAGGTAATCCCTGTTTTCGTTGATTTCTTTCACAAGCTCCGATATTTCTACATCTGTAGACACGAAATCTTCCAGTGTGTCAAGGACTTTCCGGCTTGCTTCCTCGGAAGCTATCCCGTCGTCTTTATAATGAATCCAGTCATGGAAGGCTTCCTTGATCTTTTCTTCTACATTCATAGAATTAAGCTTGCGCATATTGTCATGCAGCTTATTCCGGATCTGTTTGACCGCAAGATACATGCCGTATCCGAATTCCGCATTATCCTCGAACAGAGAGTTCGCCCAGGAGGGTCCTTTCCCTTCCCTGTTGACAGTATAGGCGGTGCTGGGCGCTGAGGCTGCCCAGATGGAGGAACAGCCGGTCGCATTGGCTATCATCATCCGTTCTCCGAATAACTGGGTCAGCAGCTTGATATAAGGAGTCTCACCGCAGCCGGCACAAGCTCCGGAGAATTCGATCAGGGGCTGCTTGAACTGGCTGTCCTTGAAGGCCTGTCCATAGGACAGCTTCTCTTTAAAGCTTATATTCTCTATGGCAAATTCCCAATTGATTACTTCCTTGGGCAGCTGGGAGGCGATCGGTTTCATAATAAGAGCTTTATCCCTGGCAGGGCACACGTCGGCACAGTTGCCGCAGCCGGTGCAGTCCATGGGACTTACCTGGATTTTATAATGATAGCCTTCGAAGTTCTTTCCTGTCGCTTTTTTGGTCTCAAAGGATACCGGCGCTCTGCCAAGCTCCTCCTCATCCAGAAGAAACGGCCGGATAACCGCATGGGGACATACATAGGAGCACTGGTTGCACTGGATGCAGCGGTCAAGGATCCATTCCGGTATATTAACGGCAATTCCGCGCTTTTCATATGCTGTGACTCCGGAGGGGAAGGTTCCGTCCTCCCTTGCGTGAAAGGCACTGACCGGCAGATCTCCGCCCTTCATTCCGTTCATGGGACGCATGATCTCCCGGATAAAGTCCGGTTCTTTCACCGTCTCCTGTTCCTGGGGATCAAGTGTCTTCCATTCCTTGGGAATATGGACCTTATGAATGGACTTGATTCCCTGCTCCACCGCCTCCTCATTCATCTTAACTACCTTTTCGCCTTTTTTGCCGTACAACTTATGAATACCGGACTTTAGCTCCTTCAGATATACCTCTTCCGTCAACACGTCCGTAAGCTTAAAGAAGGCCCCCTGCATGATCATATTAATGCGGTTGCCAAGTCCTATCTTCTCCGCTATCTTAATGGCATTGATCGTATAGAATTTAGCCTCCTTTTCCGCAAGCTGCTTCTTCATCACAGCCGGCAGGTTCTTATCCAGTTCTTCCTTATCCCAGTTGGTATTAAGAACAAAGATTCCTCCCGGCTTTAAGCTCTGCAGAAGATCATATTTGTTCACATAGGACTGGTTATGGCAGGCCGCATAATCTGCATGGGATACCAGATACGGTGAACGGATATCCTCCTTGCCGAAGCGCAGATGGGATACGGTAAGACCGCCTGATTTCTTTGAATCATAGTCAAAGTAGGCTTGTACGTACAGATCTGAGTTATCGCCGATAATCTTGATTGCCTGCTTATTGGCACCGACAGTACCGTCCGATCCAAGTCCCCAGATCTGACAGGAGATCATACCCTCCGGCTCCGCCTGAATATCCCTTACCGGATCCAGAGAGGTCTTGGTAACATCGTCATCAATTCCGATTGTAAAGCCGTTCTTTGAATACTCTCTTTTCAGATTCTGGAATACCGCTGCGATATGACTGGGATTCGTGTCCTTGGAAGCAAGACCGTAACGCCCTCCCACTATCACAGGTGCCTTGGGATTGCCCGCATAACAGGAGCATACATCCAGATAAAGAGGTTCCCCTATGGCTCCCGGTTCCTTGGTCCGGTCAAGGACCGCAATTTTCTTTACCGTATCCGGCAGCTTCTTAAGAAAATGCTCCATGGAGAACGGACGGTACAGCCGTACCTTGACCAGGCCGTATTTTTCGCCTTTGCTGTTGAAGTAATCCACCGTCTGCTCGATGGTTTTTATTACGGAACCCATTGCAATGATAACATATTCCGCATCCTTTGCTCCGTAATAATCAAACAGATTGTATTTTCTGCCGGTATAGCCTTCCAGCTTTGCCATATACTCTTCCACTATGGGTATTATATTCTGATAATAAGGATTGGAGGCTTCCCTGCCCTGGAAGTAAATATCGGAATTCTGGGCAGTGCCCCGGATCACCGGATGATTGGGGGATAATGCTCTGTCTCGAAAGCTCCGGATTGCTTCCATATCCACCAGTTCCCCATAATCCCGGTATTCCAAAGCCTCTACCTTCTGGACCTCATGGGAGGTACGGAAGCCGTCAAAGAAATGGACAAAGGGCAGCCTTCCCTTAATGGCTGCCAGATGTGCTATGGGAGCCAGGTCCATGACCTCCTGCACGGAGCCGGAAGCAAGTAATGCGCATCCCGTCTGTCTGGCAGCCATTACATCCTGATGATCGCCGAAGATGCTCAGCGCATGGGTCGCTATCGCTCTTGCGCTTACATGGATGACGCCCGGCAGCAGCTCGCCTGCCACCTTATACATATTAGGTATCATTAATAATAATCCCTGTGAGGCTGTAAAGGTAGTTGTTAAAGCTCCTGCCTGCAGGGATCCGTGGAAAGCTCCGGAAGCCCCCGCTTCCGACTGCATCTCAACAACATTCACTTCCTGTCCGAAGATATTCTTTCTCCCGTTAGCAGCCCATTCATCCGTGGATTCCGCCATGCCGGATGAAGGAGTAATCGGGTAAATCGCAGCTACCTCCGTAAAGGCGTAAGCAGCATAGGCGGCTGCGGTGTTACCATCCACTGTCATTTGAATCTTGCCCATTCGTAATCCTCATTTCTCTCAATAAGTTTATTTTTTCACTTTTTACTATAATTTGCTGCCGTTATCCACCCATTCCTTGGCATCCACCACATTCTCAATAGAAGGCTTATTCACATTATCCTCCTCATACTTATCCGCACAATTCTGCCAGGCAGCGGTGCATTCGCAGTTCGTAGCCTTCACGGTATGAAGGCGCTTATTATTGTTCCCCTTTAGATTATCCTTATGGTTTGTTGTCATTTACATTTCCTCCGTTTCTAAGAACACTGTTAATCGCTGTTAATAACATTGTTTCCGAATTTATAAGTAACTATTACATTTCAAAAAGATAAGTTATATCCATAATTAATAAAGAAAAGAACCGTATGGCAGCCTTTTGGTATGCTCCCTCCTAAGTGACAAGTTTTATTATTTTACTTGTCTACCTATAAGGGCATACCGAAAGGCTGCCATACGGTTCTTTTCTTTACTGCAGCTTAAGCTGGTATTATTTATGATATCTTACTCTTATTTTTCTTATAATAGAAATATCCGGCTGCTATGATCAAGAAACAGATAATGAAATAATACACGAACAGCGGATGTGTTACGCTTCCCGATAGAATTACCAGGGAACCGATGGTGGCAAGCACCGGAATTACATATCCTTTGAAGGCTCCCTTGATCGTTCCCTTCCTGGCAAGCTTCATAACGGTAAAATAAAGTACGATGTAATTCAGATAACTCACGCCGATGGCAATTTCGGACACATCGCCTCTCATGTTGTTCTTTTGCGTGAAATAATGGATTGCCATCCACAGAAGCGAAAGAACATATGCGGCCAAGGCAGAATTCACGGGCATGCCCCCAAGCTTTTTCTCTTCCTTTTTAAGCCAGCCGCTTGCCGGGATCATATTACGCAGAGCCATGGAATACGGCATGCGGATAAATCCTAAGACCAGACCGTTCACCGTACCCAGTACGGAGATAACAACGAAGGTCAGAATGATTTTAGCACCGGTATTACCAAACAGCTGATTCGCTGCGGTGAATACGGATCCGTCACCCTGTTCCATAATGTCCGCCGGGCCGATCAATGCGGTAATGCCGACAAAATACGCAATATATGCCAATAAAATCACTAAGGGTGATATGGTCAATGCCAAAGGAAGATTTCTCTTGCTGTTCTTGATCTCATTGCCGATGGAGGTGGATACAATCCAGCCGTCAAAGGAAAATGCAATGGGTGCAAATGCCGCAAGCCATCCGAAGGAGGAGGTAGCCGCCTGAAAGCTCTTAGCGCTTTCCACTGTGATTTCACCGGGATTCCCCAGGAATAGACCTGCTGCTGCGATAATAACCAGCGGTATCGTCTTAATAATCATGGCAGCATTCTGAAAATAACCGCCAAGCTTGGCTGATAACGCATTCAGGATAAATAATACGGTTAAGCTTGCCAGACCGATTAATATTGTAGTTTCCAGGGAGAACTCCAGACCGAACAGCTGGCTGATGTAGATGCCGGTAACCCAGGCAACCACCGCAGCAAGGGTCGGCAGATAAAGAAAGGTCTGGAACCACCCAAAAGCACAGGAAGGCCCAATTCCCACAAATTCCTCCGTATATGCAATCACACCGCCCGGTTTATCCGTCAGGTTTGCTAACTGGGAGATTGCAAGACAGCCAAATACAATAGCTATGGCAGCAACGGCAAAAATAATAATTCCCAATAATACGTTTCCATTGGTGTAGCTCAGGACATCATCGGCTTTAAAGAATATACCGGAGCCGATGACAATTCCGGTGATCATAGTAATTGCAGTAAATAAACCATACCTTCTCTTATTCATTTGTTAATCCTTTCTGGAATATATACTTTTCGTGCATGGAACAATCACTGGAACAGATATGGACTAATCTATTAATCATAGATTTATTCATCACACACAACTTTGCTATTATAACATTTTCCCTCAAAATATACAAGAATTATTCAACTATTATGCACAATTCCCAGTAAAACGATGCCGGACAAAAATTTGAATTAACAGACGAACTTGTTAAAACTGTGCAGTTTCATTCTAAAAATGCGCCGTTTCATTCCGAACCGGTATTTTGTTGCACAATAAAACTGAGAGTATATAATTCTCAGTTTTTTCTGAATATTATCAACTCTCAGCTTATAATTATACAAGATATCCGCTTTTCTAAAATTACGTCATTGCCTTTCTCACCGGTTCTGATCCGGATTGCTTCTTCCACGTTATACACAAATATCTCTCCGCCGCCAATGTCACCGGAGCGGGCATTGCCATAGTTATTATAAATATAATATACTTCCGCTTAATTTTATTATTTCAATAATACTGCGCGAACAGGAGCAGCCTCTGCTCCTACTATATTCAAGGGAACAGCGATTAATACATATTCCCCTTCCTCAACCTCCTTAAGCCTCAGCCCTTCCAGGATATGAACGCCGGCATTCATCAGCTGAAGATGTGTCTCGTGCCCCGGCTGGCTTCGTTCGACTCCGAGGGCATCGGTACCGACACCTGCAATATTCTTATCCGCAAGATATCCGGCACCCGATTCATCAAGATAGATGAACTCCTTCTCCAATATCGGCTCAAAGGAATTCCTGGTTTTAAAGAGAATAAAATCCCCCTTGGAGATATCTTTCTCTTCCAGATCCTGCCTGGTTATTTTTTCTTTCACTGCCGTCAGGTCGATTACTTTGCATTTGGAAATCATCTGGCCGGGGTCAAGGGTATCTATAGTATTTCCATGTGGTATCATATGCAGGGTTCTGTCCATATGTGTTCCTGTATGCAGATTTATTTCCAGCCGGCTTTCGTATACGCTTCCCGTGGAATGATCGCTATCCACCGACAGCTTGGGCCGTTTCTCTTCCTTTCCCTTGTATACCGGCATGGTTTGGGTAATCGGCATGGAGATATCATATACTTTCGTGTAATTAAGATCCATCATTGTTCTCCCGTCTTTTGATATTTCTTTTACTTGATAAGGAATTCAATATAATGCTTTATATATGCCACCATTTTCTGCCGTCCCTGGCCAGTAATTCAAAAGATCTCACCGGTCCCATGGAACCAGAATCATAATTGGGGAACTGGCTCTTCTTCTGCTCCCTGTATCCTATCAGTTTATCCGCAACCGTCCAGGCGGCTTCCACCTCATCCCATCTGGAGAACAAGGTCGCATCTCCCCTTAAGATATCATAGATCAGCCGTTCATACGCCTCCGGGGTATTGCCCTGGGTGGGATTGTAATAGCTGGTATCCATCTTCGTGGGTACAATACCGTTATGGGTATTAAAATCCTTGGTATTAAACTGAAAGAACACTCCCACATTGGGCTGGATACGCAGTACCAGCAGATTAGGCTCCTGGACATCCTGATCCTTAAAGTACAGGATATTAGGTAAATCCTTGAATTGGACTACTATCTCGGCAGAGCTCTTGGCAAGCCGTTTACCGGTTCTGATGTAGAAGGGAGTCCCTGCCCAGCGGAA
This sequence comes from Bacillota bacterium, assembly GCA_023424995.1. GTDB lineage: Bacteria > Bacillota > Clostridia > Lachnospirales > Lachnospiraceae > Mobilitalea. The sequence continues at coordinate 7,251 of JAFADH010000106.1, forward strand.
ATTATTGATATGAAGCTTCATGGCTATAAAGGTCTCCGTATCGGAATTCTTCGGGACACCCGTTTCTTCCTTATACCCCGGCACAGGAACTCCTTCTATCACTCCCGGTCCGTATTGTCCGAAGACAACATTGTTTTTAAGAAATTCCGGGGTTATCTCTTCGATGGCTTCAAGAACCTTTTGTTTCTCTGACCGGATGGAATCCATCTTCAGATTCACCGGAGGTTCCATGGCTACCAGTGTCAAAATCTGAAGAATATGATTCTGTACCATATCCCTCATGGCCCCGGAATGCTCATAATAGCCTCCCCTGGTTCCCACACCCATATTTTCAGTCAGGGATATCTGGATATTATCAATAAATTTATTATTCCATATGGACTCAAAGATGGAATTGCAGAATCGCAATACCATAATATTCTGTATCATTTCTTTTCCGAGGTAGTGGTCAATCCGATAGATGCTTTTCTCCGGAAATACCTCGAGAAGCTTGTTATTGAGCTTGCTGGCCGTCTTTAAATCTTTACCGAAGGGCTTCTCGATAATCAGTCTGCTGAAGGCTCCTTCCGCATCGGCCATATTGCTGAACTGCAGCCCCTGGACTATGGTCTCAAAATATTCCGGGGCAACTGCCAGATAGAACACCCGGTTGCCGTCCGTTTGCACTTTATTGTCTATTTCCTCCAGATATGCCTTCAGCGCCTCATATCCATTCATGTTAGTAAAATCAAACTGATAATAAAAAATCATGTCTTTCAGCCTTGCCCAGACAGCTTCATCAACTTTATTGCGTGAATACCGGTGAATGGAGGCATAAACCTCCTGAAGATATTGTTCACGGGTCTTATCCCTTCGTCCGATGGATACTATGGCAAAATGCTCCGGAATCAATTGGTCCAGAATCAGATTATATACTGCCGGCATCAGCTTCCGATGTGTCAGATCTCCGGTTCCTCCGAAGATCACAAGGATGGCTGAGGAATCCTGATCTGTCTTTTCAATCCTGTTTTGATTCATAAGCATCCCTCCTTCCTTCTATAATACAATTGTATTCCACTATATGGATTTACATTTACAGTTATAACGCCATATAAACTATTAGAATCACGGCATTGTATATACTTTACCCACCAATGGTAAATTTAACAAATTACCATATGGTATGGAATATCCCTTCTCTGTCCGTTCTTTGATAGGTATGTGCTCCAAAATAATCCCTCTGTGCCTGAAGCAGATTCATAGGCAGCTCCCTGGAACGGTAGCTGTCATAATAAGCCAGGGCGCTGGAGAATGCAGGCACTGATACACCGGAGGAGATCGCTGTCTTTATTACATCTCTCCATTCCATCTGATAATTGTTGATACTGTTCCGGAAATATTCCTCCAGCAGCAGATTAACAAGCCCTGCATTTCTTTCATAGGCACTGCTGATTTGATTTAAAAACTGTGCTCTTATGATGCAGCCTCCGCGGAATATCCTTGCTATGGCTGCGTAATCCAGATTCCAGTCAAATTGGTCCGAAGCGGATTTCAACAGTGCAAAGCCCTGGGCATAAGCACAGATTTTACTTGAATATAATGCTCTGCGTATGGCTTCAATAAAATCTTTTGATTTTGAATCGATGCTTCCGGGACCCTGAAGTATCTCACTGGCTGCCACGCGCTCATCCTTCCTTGCCGACAGATACCGTTCATATACCGCATTGGTAATGGTCGGCGTAGGAACTCCGAGATCCAGGGATATCTGTCCGGTCCATTTGCCTGTCCCCTTCTGTCCGGCGGTGTCAAGAATCATATCCACCAGATAATTATCCGTCGCATCATCCTTCTTTTTAAATATCTCAGCGGTAATGTCAATCAGATAGCTATTGAGCTCACCCTTATTCCATTCGCTGAATACTTCCTGTAATTCCCGTGAGGTAAGCTTAAGTACCTTTCGCATGATATCATATGCTTCGCTGATCAGCTGCATATCTGCGTATTCTATACCATTATGGACCATCTTTACAAAATGTCCCGCACCGTTTGCACCGATATAAGCGGAACAAGGTTCATTGCCAACCTTTGCCGAGACAGCCGTAAGAACGGGTTCCAGCATACGGTATGCTTCCTCCCTGCCTCCGGGCATGATCGCCGGGCCGTTCCTTGCCCCTTCTTCTCCTCCGGAGATACCGGTCCCAAGATAATTAATCCCCTTTGCCTCAAGCTCCCTGCATCTTCGTATGGTATCCATGTAATAGGAATTCCCGCCGTCCATGATCAGGTCACCTTCCGACAGCAGGGGAAGGAGCCGGCTTATAGTCCCATCCACGGCCTCTCCTGCCTTTACCATTAAAATTATCTTACGGGGAAGCTCCAGGGACTCCACAAACTCTTCCAATGTGTAAAAACCGCACAGATCCACGCGGACAGCCTCGCCCAGTATCTCATCTACCTTGGCGGACGACCGGTTATATACGGATACGGAAAATCCATGATCGGCAATATTCAGGGCCAGATTCTTACCCATAACCGCTAATCCAATTACACCAACCTGTTGTTTCTTCATAGTTCACATTCCTCCGATCCTGATGGATTTATTATTTATTTGAATTATTATAATTACTCTTATTGCTATTACTGTTTTTATCACTTTTTCTGCTTTATCACTTTTTCTGCTTTATTACTTTTTCTGCTTTATTACTTTTTCCATTTTATTGTTTTTCTATCTTACTTCACTGCTTTCTTGCTTTATTCCACACTACATATACTTTAGTGACTTCCATTTTATTCTTGAAACATATAACATTCTGTGATTCTAATCACATATATTAACGAAATGGTATGCCTTAATAAGCATACCATTTTATTATCATATTGGCAAATCTATTGCTATTGGACAAGAAGCTCTCATTTTAGCAGTCAGTCAGGGCATATCAAAATATCAGCTCATTCATCAGTGCTTTTACTGTAGTCATTTCCTTCAGCCGGTGAACATTATCACCGCAGAAGATTAACCCTTCCTTAATATTGCCTTCAACTGCATTGATCAATGCCTTCGTAATGCAATAAGGTGTTTCCTTCGGGTTACAATGCTCCAGACAGTTAAAACACTTTGTAACCGGTATTCTCCCGTCACCGACTCTCTTCAAAAACGGATTTATGATTGCACGGCCGGGCATACCTACCGGGCTGATAACAATCTTTATATCCTCTTCCTTCGCTTCCAGATAGGCATTCTTATATTCCTGGCTTGCATCACATTCTTCCGTAACAACGAATCGGGTTGCGATTTGAACCCCGTCAGCTCCCAGTTCCAGCGCATGCCTTATATCATCCTTATCAAAAATGCCTCCGGCTATAACAACAGGAATGTTCCTTTTATATTTTTCTTCAAATTCCTTCTTGCACTGGATGATTCCTTTCATCTCCGTATCATAATCCATCTCATCCATATGATCCAGCTGCTCCTTGCTAAATCCAAGATGTCCTCCCGCATGAGGTCCCTCGATGACGATAAAATCTGCCGTTGTGCTGTATTTCCTATCCCACAGCTTTAAAATAACGGCGGCTGCACGAATGCTGGATACAATGGGAGCAATCTTTGTCTTAAAGCCCTTCACCAGCTCAGGCAGGTTAATGGGAAGACCTGCGCCGGAGATAATTACGTCTGCTCCGCCTTCACAGGCAGCCTTCACATATCGCTCATACTGCTTCGTAGCAACCATGATATTCACGCCTACTACCCCGCCCTCTGCCTTTTCTTTGGCTAATCTGATATGCTTCTTAATGGCATTCAGGTTGCATTCCAGTTGATTCTTAGAAAAACCGGGTTCATCATAGCCGATCTGTGCGGTAGAGATAATTCCTATCCCGCCTTCCCTGGCAACAGCGCCCGCCAAACCGGACCTGCTGACTCCAACGCCCATTCCTCCCTGTATGATTGGAATTCTGGCAATTAAATCCCCAATAACTAACGGTTTCATCTTCATACGATTCACTCCTGATCTCTTACTTGCTTGTCTGAAATATCCCATGAGCTCAATGCACTGAGATATTAATCTCTCTTTTATACTCAATGAGAATGAGCTTCGCAGTAAATACTTTGATTATCAAAGTATTTTATTATTAGAAGTCCGGTAAGATTACCGGCTTATAATAATTATAATGCCACGAAGAATTGTTGTCAATATATTGTAGTATATTTTTCTATTATACACGGTTTTTATTACTACATTGCCATTAAATAGAAATTGTCTCTTTCCCAATATGCGGCTGGCAAACCAATATAATTCTATCGCTGGAGGCTTTTTGCTTAAAGCTGACCGGAGACACACCTGCATAGCAGGCGGTTTATTTTTATTGTTACACAAAAATCACCACATGAAAAAGTATTCATGTGGTGCAAGCTATCCAAGTCTTGATTTATCCTGTTAATAACAATGAACTCTATCTGTTACCCGGCAATCTCTTCCAGGGCTTTTGAATTAAGTATTAATATTGATTTATTATTCACGGAACGGATCACACCTTCACTTTCCAGCTGCCCAAGCTTACGGCTGACGGTTTCCCTGGCAACGCCCAGATAATTGGCAATTCCTTCCCTGCTCAGCGGTAATTGGATCAATACCCCGTCTTTATGCTGCGTTCCGTATTTCGCAGCAAACTCGAGAAGAATTCCGCCTATCCTGTTATCTACATTTCTAACGCCCATTCCCTGCATGGCCTTTTCCAGCCTGGCCATACGCTCCCCAAGCTCCATAATCAATTTAACCGCTATATCCGGATATTCATATAAGAGCTTTTGGAATTGAGTTTTAGATAGAATACATCCCTTTACCGGCTGCAGGGCTTCCACCGTATAAGTGGCGGTATGATCGCTTAACAGATTCTGCTCTCCGAAGAAATCTCCTTCCGAGAAGACATATAAGATCTGTTCCCTGCCGTCCACAGTTGATTTGAAGGCTTTGGCACTGCCCTCATTGATAATAATGATCGATTCCGAGCGCTCTCCCTCAAAGATGATGATCTCACCCTTCTTATATTCTTTATGGTTAATCAGATAGGCTATTTTCTCCAGCTCTTCATCGCTCAGTGAAGAAAAAATCGGAACCTTTCTGATGCAGATTCCTTCCTGGCAATGTCCGCAAAAGCAACTATCATTCATATCAATGTCTCCCTCATATGTTTTATAATAAAGTAATACGGCTTATCTGAATTTCATAACATTTACATTTTTACTATTTATATTTTTACTATTTATATTAATATATTTCATACATGATCGATATGTAATATAATATATAATACTCCGGCTAATATGCTGACTAATATTAATAATATCATTATTAAGATATAAAATGCCAGCTTAATTTTTATAAAAAATATAATAATTTTATGAAAGAATTTCATTCAATTTTTTGAAAGAATTTTATTCTTTTCCTGATTATTATTATATGACAACATATAAATCAAGACTATAGTTCATCCTGGGGCAATTACGAAGTATGTGAATTGAAATTATCCTTTGCCTATCCGTCTTGGAATTTATGATCTTACTGCTAACTTTATCTGCATTCTCTATTCCGGGTCGTGAAATGTTTTTTCATTCCCGATCCCTCTCTCATTATGCGGGGTAAGGTGTATGGCGGAATTACTGTCATCCCGGATTTTACCGCTGACTTAATTGTCATTAGGATATTCTTCACAATAGCAAGATTCACATTTTAAGGAAATTTAATTTTTTGAGGAAATAGAATTACCCGGATGGTAAATCATAAAGGAAGATTTTATATTGGTAAAGCCATTCTCAGGCTATGATACAAAAAAATGCATATAGGGAAGGTATCTGTGACCCAGGTCCTCCTTCCCTTATGCATTCAGTTCGTGAATTTCACTGCCTTACTTCTTCTCACTGTAATGATGTGCCTGTTCCAGCATCATATCCTTCACCTTCATTAACCGGATCTGGGTGCTGCGCTCGTTCTCATCAAGCTTCATCACGATGAATTTAATCTTCTCCCGCATCTCCGGAATCATGACATGCTCCAGGGCGTTGACACGGCGTCTGGTTTTCTCGATCTCTGCCGCCATGAGCTGGCAGGATTTCTCAATCGCTGCCAGCTTAAGCATATCCGGCAGGATATCCTGCAGAGACTGCACCGCATCATCCAGATCACTGGAGGTGAAGGCGAAGCCGTAAGGAAAGATGTCATGTACATCCGGGGTCTTAGTATGATAGGTGAACCGGGGTATCTCAACACTCATGACATTCTTACTGGAGGCTTCCAGATAGACCTCCTGTCTGGGCGCCATAAGGGATACGTTCACAACCTCGTCCGGCATGGCGGATCTGGCAAGAACGAAATTCTTATTAGCAGCCAGGATACCTTGTTCCACCTTCTCACGAAGAGTCTTATTCTCACGGACCATATCCAGGAATTGGCGCATGAGCTCATCACGCTTATCCTTAAGGAGCTTATGACCGCGGATGGCTGTGGTCAGCTTCTTCTTAAGTCTTGTTAATTCCATTCGGGTCGGATTTACCTGTGCTTTAGCCAAAGATAAGCACCTCCTTAATTCTCGCCGTAATATTGATCCAGTAACTCATCCTTAATTCTCTTAAGCTCTGCCCTCGGCAGGATGTGAAGCAGCTTCCAGCCAAGATCAAGGGTTTCCTCGATATCACGGTTGGTGTCATAGCCCTGGGATACGTATTCTCCTTCAAATGCATCTGAGAATTTCGCATACAATAAGTCGATATCTGTTAATGCAGCCTCACCAAGAACTACCATCAGCTCTTTTGCTTCTTTCCCGCGGGCATAGGCTGCGAAGATCTGGTTCATGGTATTTGCATGATCCTTACGGGTCTTGCCGTCTCCGATACCCTTGTCCTTAAGACGTGACAGGGAAGGCAATACATCGATGGGTGGCTGTACACTCCTGCGGTAAAGCTCACGGCTTAGGATAATCTGACCCTCGGTGATATAACCGGTTAAATCCGGAATAGGATGCGTCTTATCATCCTCCGGCATGGTTAAGATGGGAATCATGGTAATGCTGCCCTTTTTCCCTTTCTTTCTTCCCGCTCTCTCGTAGAGAGAAGCAAGATCCGTATACATATAGCCGGGATAGCCGCGGCGTCCCGGTACTTCCTTGCGCGCGGCGGATACCTCACGGAGAGAATCCGCATAATTGGTAATATCCGTAAGGATGACAAGCACATGCATATCCTTTTCAAAAGCAAGATATTCCGCAGCGGTAAGTGCCATACGCGGCGTAGAGATACGTTCAACCGCAGGGTCATTGGCCAGATTAACAAACATTACGGTACGGTCAATGGCACCGGTCTCACGGAAGCTCTCTGTGAAGAAGTTCGCTTCCTCGAAGGTAATACCCATGGCAGCGAATACAACTGCGAAGGGTTCCGTGGTTCCGCGTACCTTGGCCTGCTTTGCGATCTGGGCAGCCAATTCCGCATGGGGAAGACCGCTTGCGGAGAAGATGGGAAGCTTCTGTCCCCGAACCAGGGTGTTCAGGCCGTCGATGGCAGATACTCCGGTCTGGATGAACTCCTGAGGATAGTTGCGTGCTGCCGGGTTCATGGGAAGCCCGTTAATATCCAGCCTCTTCTCCGGCAGGATCTCCGGACCGTCGTCAATGGGACGTCCAAGACCGTCGAATACACGGCTTAACATGTCCTCGGATACACCAAGCTCCATACTCCGTCCAAGAAAACGCACCTTACTGCTTGCCAGATTGATACCGGCGGAGCTTTCGAATAACTGTACCAGTGCATTACCTCCGTCAATCTCAAGAACACGGCATCTGCGCTTCTCTCCGCCTGCCAGTTCTATCTCCGCCAACTCATCAAAGGCTACATTCTCTACACCTTGTACTAACATAAGAGGACCCGCCACCTCTTGAATGGTTCTATACTCCTTTGGCATCAGGCTTCCTCCTTCTTGATCAGGTTATCAAGATCTTTTGCCAGGTTCTGTATGATAGAATCGAACTCAGCGCTAATCCTGTCCTTGCTTACATATTTAAAACGGCCGATTCTCTCTCTGACCGGCAGCTTTACTAATTTCTCAATGGATACACCCTTCCCCAGATAATCCGAAGCCATATCGTAATAATGGATTACAAGCTCCATCATAAGATACTGCTTGTGAGGATCGGTATAGGTATCAACTTCATGGAATGCATCCTGATGCAGGTAGTCTTCCCGGATGGATCTTGCAGCCTCTAATTTCAGACGGTCCGGTGCGGATAATGCATCCATTCCGACCAGCTTTACGATCTCATCCAGCTCCGCTTCATCATTTAACAATCCCATCATGCGGATCTTTAAGTCCGCCCATTTCTCATTTACATTGCTGTTGAACCATTTACCCAGGTTATACAGGGAATAACTGGTCAGCCAGTTAATAGCCGGGAAATGTCTCCGGTAAGCCAGGTTGGCATCCAGGCTCCAGAACACCTTCACAATACGGAGGGTAGCCTGTGATACGGGTTCGGAGATATCGCCGCCGGGAGGGGATACGGCGCCGATGGCCGACAGTGCCCCTTCTCTTCCTTCCTTGCCAAGGGAGATGACGCGTCCGGCTCTCTCATAGAACTGTGCCAGACGGCTTGCCAGGTAGGCAGGATAGCCTTCCTCACCGGGCATCTCCTCCAGACGGCCGGACATCTCGCGAAGAGCTTCCGCCCAGCGGGAGGTGGAGTCTGCCATCAATGCCACCGAATAACCCATATCGCGGAAATATTCCGCAATGGTAATGCCTACATAGATGGAAGCCTCACGTGCCGCCACCGGCATGTCGGAGGTATTGGCAATCAGAACGGTTCTCTCCATTAAGGATTTGCCGGTCTTGGGGTCCTTTAACTCAGGGAATTCATTCAGAACGTCCGTCATCTCATTCCCACGTTCCCCGCAGCCGATATATACTACGATATCCGCCTCGGCCCACTTCGCCAGCTGATGCTGGACGACCGTCTTACCGCTGCCGAAGGGACCCGGAACCGCTGCTACACCGCCTTTGGCAATGGGGAATAGGGTGTCGATTACACGCTGCCCCGTTATTAACGGCTTGTCCGGTGACAGCTTCTGCTTGTAGGGTCTTCCGGCGCGTACCGGCCATCTCTGCATCATGGTTACCGTTTCGGCAGAACCGTCTGCTTTCTCAACCACTGCGACCGCGTCCGTAATGGTATACTCTCCCTCGCTTATGGTTCTAATCCTGCCGGTAAGTCCATAAGGTATCATAATCTTATGGGTTACAATATCAGTTTCATTCACAGTACCTATGATATCTCCGGCCTCTACTTCTGTTCCGGTACTCACCACAGGAACGAAATGCCATCTGGTCTCCCGGTTCAGGGAGGGTATCTCCACACCTCTTTTTAGATTGGTACCAATTGCTTCCATGATATCCACCAATGGACGCTGGATACCATCGAAGATACTTCCTATGAGTCCGGGTCCCAGCTCCACGGATAAGGGGGTTCCGGTGGATTCCACCGGTTCTCCGGGTCCTAAGCCGGAGGTCTCCTCATATACCTGTATCGAAGCCTGGTCGCCATGGATTTCTATAATTTCACCAATCAGACGCTGATCGCTTACACGAACCACGTCAAACATATTGGCATCACGCATTCCTTCCGCAACAACCAAAGGACCGGCAACTTTTTTAATCGTACCTTTGCTCATTATTTACATCCTTCCTATGCATCAGATTTCCAAAAGCCAGCATAATCTTCTGCACTAGCTTCATAAATTATTATTAATTAAACCAGTCATTACTGCTGCTCATTATTGAAGATGATATCGGAACCCACAGCACGTTCCACGGATTTCTTAACGTTACGGATCCCCTTGCCGGTGTTGCCGGATACTCCCGGAATCGGAATGATTGCGGGCAGATAATCCGTTATATAACGGTCAATCTCTGCTTCTATCTCAACCTGCAGGCTTTCGGTGACATAGATGACAGCATATTTACCTTCCGCTAAGGTCTTTAATAGTTTTGCCGCTTCCTCCCTGCCGGTTACCGGATATGTGTCCAGCCCAAGTGCAGCAAAGCCGTAGATACTGTCCTGATCGCCCATAACCGCTATCTTATACATACATGTCCCTCATTCTTTCCCGGATGGAGCTGTCTGCAATGTCATTTCTCTTACCCGAAAGCAATATCCGGACTGTTTTGATCTCATTATCCCTGGCCAGTACATAAGCCACAAGAGGCGAGAGGGTGAATGGATTATACTGCTGTGGTCTGATATGACGAATAATCAGGTTATCGCTCCAACGCTCAAATTCGGAGGAGGATACCCTGACTGCCTCCACGGCATCAGCGTACTCCGTCTTCAGAAGGTATTCATAAATGGCTTCCATACCTGTAAGTGCCGCTTCCGTCAGTTCATTTATATTAAGTGAACTGCATTCTGCCAGGGCACGCTCAAGAAATTTTCTGTCCTTCCCGGTCCTGCAGCTGCGGATCGCAATATTGATATCGGCTGTTACAGCCTTAAGCTCGCCATACCGGATTAAGACCTCATTCTTCGAAGCTTTGCTTTTCTCAAGTACAGTCTCAAGCGTCGCTTTATCGATAATAACATCGCATAGCTGACTGTCACCGGTATGCATCTGAACCTCATATGCTTCTTCCGCCGGGACTCTCATATGCTCAGGAAGCAAATTAAAATTATGTTCCTTCACGGCTGTCTGGATAACATCAGGCTCTACAGTGCCCTGATTAATGTAAATGTTTTTCTGCTTATTCCCGGTATATATCTGCTTAATGGCTGCTTTCAGATTATGAAAATCATTGCCGTATAAAAACGTATTGAATACGGACATATCGTCAATGAGTTCCCTCATAAGCTCCCAGGTCTTTTCTCTTTCAACCGCCAGCATCTGCTCCGAACCTTCATCGGCCGTACTGCCCCAGCCTTTATCCGAAAGCATCCTTAAGGCTTCCTTTTCACTTTTGCAGTTAAGAAGCTGGTCAATATCGGCTTTATCCAGCAGTGATAATTCCTTTGACCTTATTCGTGCAACTGCATATAAGTACTCTTTATCAGCCATGTCATCACCCTTTCTCCTATTCGAACAGTACGGAGTTTACCTTATCCTGAAGATTTTCCTTTGCCGCTGCAAACAATGCATCAAAGGAGCAATTCTCTTCTATATCTCCATATTCCAGACGAAAGCCGCTTTCTATATTCGCCGTGTCCTCAGCGGCCTGAAGTGCCGCAGAAGCTTTACCGGCCAAGGCCGCATTCAGCCTGTCATGGAAATTCTCCGGCAGACGTTTCTTATCCGCAGCAGAAAAAAGTATTTTACCCGGTCTATTGTGTGCAAATTGCTTCACCATCGAAAGAATGATCTCCGTGAATTCCGGGTCCGCCAATGAATTAAGAGATTCCCTGGCCTTGGTGATGATATTGCTTATGATCTGCTGCTTTGCTTCCAGGATCATTTTTCTCTCTAGTAAAGCCGCGGCAGATTCCGCACGACTGATGACTGCCTGCACATCAGCTGCGGATTTGTCAGCGATCAGGGAGCACTTTACGGCAGCCTCCTGCTCTGCAGCCAGCATGATCTCATCCGCGTTTTTCTTCGCTTCTGAGACGATGGTATCCGCTTTTGCCTGAGCTTCTTCCTCAATCGCTTTCAATATCTTATCTAATCCAGTCATTATTGGCCTCCAATTAAATATTAATTCCGGTAACTCCGCTTACTGCCAGGATTGAAATAAGAAGTGCGAGAATTGCATAGGTCTCAACCATTGCAGGGAAAATAATCGATTTACCGAAGGCTTCCGGTTTCTTTGCTAAAATGCCCATACTTGCTACCGATGCTTTTGCCTGGCGGATAGCTGAATCATATCCAACGATAGCCATGGGGAGGCATGCCAGGAGGTATAATAATCCTTTTGCAAATGAAATATCACTGCTTCCGCCTAATACTCCGATTTGGGATAAAGTGATAAAAGCGATAATCAGACCGTACATACCCTGTGTACCCGGCAGCAGCTGAAGAACCAATGCCTTGCCGAATTTGGACGGGTCCTCTGTAACAATACCTGCTCCGGTCTCACCGGCCATACCTACTCCCTTGGAAGAACCTGCTCCGGGCAATAATGCAGCTAAAGCTGCTCCTAATAATGCAAATACAATCCCTAAAGAATCAATATCAAATTTCATTTTTCATGCTCTCCTTAACTTTGTAATATTTTGTTTTCATATTAAAAGGATTGAAGGATCTTCCTCCGCCCCCATAAAACTTACCAAAGAATTCCACATACTGTAATCGGTTTGTATGAACATAAGCACCAAGGATATTGATTGCAAAATTTAGCGCGTGTCCAACTACCACAATAATAATATAGATAACCGGTCCCGCCGGACCGCCCGATGCCATCGCCGCCATCTTATTCACTACGGAGCCGATGACCCCCGCCGCTAAACCTAATGCCAACAAACGGGAATAAGATAATACATCACCCAAATAACCGGATATACCGTACAGTGCATACAATCCCTTTAAAAACCGTTTAAAAGGATTTCTGGACTCACGGCCATTGGTCGCTATGATAATAATAGAAGAAATAATCGCAGCAATACCACAGATATCTGCTAAAAAGCCAGGTATATCCAAGGTTATTCCAAGAATAGATTTTATCATGTCCATGGATATCAAGACGATTGTACAGCTTATCACAAGAACAAACCAGGATAAAGCATCGTATATAATCGCTATATAATCCTTTTGCCGGATCAACTGGTATGCCTTAACCACCAGACCGGTTAATAAATGTACAATACCCAGCGCCATGGAGAAAGTTAACATCTGCATAGGCTTATTGATCGGCATGAACCACCATGCATTAAAGATCGGGGTATTGTCCGCACCAAAGAATCTCACTGCTGTTATATCTATAATATCACTGAAAAAGCTGCCGAAGACAAAGCCCCAGATAACCGTGGATATTCCGCAATAAAAAAACATGGTCAGGAAATTCTTCATAAAGGATTCCATGGTTTTGTTATGCCTTAATAACAGAATTCCGCAGGCAATAACCATGATGGCTCCATAACCTACATCAGCCATAATAATCCCAAAGAGCAGATAATAGAAAACCGCCATCATCATCGTAGGATCAATCTCACCTTTTCCCGGTAAGCTGAAGCTTTCAACGACCCATTCCAGAGGGGACGCAAATCCATTGTTTTTAAGCAGGACCGGAACCTCCTCACCCTCTGACGGCTGTTCAAATTCCATTCCGATCGTAAATTTTTTATTCAGCTCCTCTTCCAGGGCTTTTGAATCTTTCAGGGCAATATATCCTGTAAGAACAAATATGTTCTGTGACTGTGACAGCTGTCCTATAATTTCATATTTATCGGACCTCAATCTGTCATAATCCTGCAGAAATAAAAGGTCTTGTCTGAATTCGGCTAACGCTGTGATTTCCTCCTCAATCATATGAATCTCAACTTCTGCAGCCTGAATACGATTATTTATATCCTTAATCTGTTCTGCCGGCGCCTTTTTCGAAGATACACTCGGATGCGAAAAATCTGCCGCCCGCAGCCTTTCATATACGCCTTCCGCCACAGCCTTCGGGCACAGCACAAAGATACAGGTCTGATCCTTGGAGGAACTTATAACATCAACATTGACAGGCATAAAATCAGCCAATATCCCGTAGATTTCCTCCGGCGTCCAAGCCTTAGGCAATGCGCCGATAAAGCCCTTTGTATGTCTTGTGCCGGTGAAATCCAGCGGAATATCGAAATCAGTCCAGGGTACCAGCATCTCTCTCTGTGACTCCAGCTTCAGTATTTCGGTCTTTAATTCAACGATTGCCTTGGATTTTGCTATGATTTGACTGGCGGTACGCACGGTATCATCATATTTTGTTTTGAATGCGGCATAGTCCTCGGTTGAAATTTCCTTTCTTCCCTGAAGAGAAGCCAGCATGGATTTTTTTTCAGGAACAAAGCGATTTATAATCTCAGCCGCTTCCTTCGAAGTATTGATATTCTTTTCAAAGCTCGTCCTGGCATAAGACACATCCATCTTATGAAATATATTATCTTCCGGTAATGTATCCGTGATCTCAACCACGCCACGCTGCTGAAGCAGCTCCAATATCTGCTTACGGTCTTTTTTAAGCGCATAAATAAAGATTCGTTGCATCTGCAACATAGCCATAACTAATATACACCTCCCTCTTTTAATCTATTTTTGATTAAACTGTTTATAATAGAATTATTATGACCTACTGCTTTCCATTAATAACAGCCTGGAGAACCATATTAATTACGGCTTCTTCCCTTGCCTTCGCCATCTCCCGCATTATAAGCACTTCTTTTTCCGCCTTCAATTTTGCAGCCTGTAAAATCCCATTTCCTTTTTGATTCGCAGCCTCCAGTTCCTGCTCTGCCTCCTCCATTGCCTGTTTCGTCCTGGAAGCCGCCAGTGCTTTCGCATTCCGCCCGGCCTCGGATATGATCTCATCCTTTTTATTAAGTGCATCCTTTTCCTTCTGAGCCGCGTTTAATTCTGCCTGGCGGACTGCTTCCACAGTCTCCATTGCCATTCACTCACCTCCAGTGATATTTAATGTCGCAAAACAACACTTATGATTATAACTTATAAAAATATAGAATTCAACAAATTAAATCGTTAAATCCTAGACAATCAAGGCATAATTGCTATATTTATTTCAGGGGATTCCATATGAATATTTTTATACCATTATTCAACAATAATATTTACTATCTGTTAGTGCAATATTATATAAAAATCACTTCGTTATATATTAATTTTTGTAAAATGCGTTGATTTACATTTTTATTTTGGGCGAATATAATTCTATGATATAATGCTGTTTAAAGCGGCAATGATTATGATATCCAAGGAGGTACTGTCATTATGAATAATATTTCATATTTTAAATATAGTTTATATATTCTGTTATTCATAGTGATATCGGCGGCTGCCTTCAATGCGGCACATCATAGCTCCGCCTCCAATGAAGATGCGAGAATTCTGAAGCTTGAAGTAACGGGCAGAAGCAAGAGAGATACGGTTTATCACAACGCTTCTGCTTTTATGGCGTTTCACAGTGTCTTTGATGCGGTAGAAAATAAACCCCTGGATATGTCTGACCTGGCATTGTTACTACTAATAATGAAGTATATGCTGATGTTGTTTTCTAAGCTGATAATAATCCTGTCTTATATTTATTTTATTGCATTATGTATAAGAAGATGGATTTTATTAGAGTCTAATTCTAAGAATCTGTATTATATCATGCACTACCTGAAGCTTAAGGACGGTAAAAAGAGTGCTCATTCTATCCCTCTCACTTTTTAAACGACAGAACTGAATATTTTTATCCGAAACCAGTGCATGCGGATTGTATTGGTGCTCTGTTATAATGCAAAAAGATATAGCGATACATAATTTGTTTAAAATGAATAGTGGATTGTTTGTAACATTTTAAAAATACTATTGCATTTATACAAATTTGATGTATGATAGCTGTAAATAATGTCGATTATCTGTGGACTGGCTCTGCAGATGATACTTATATCCCCAGCGAAAGGCGTGATTGATTTATATGGAAAAGGTGATAGGACTTTTATTTGATATAGAAAAAAAAGCAAACCAGATTCTGGAGCGGGCCAACGAGGAGAAAACCGAGCTTTTTGAGGAGAACGAGAAGGCTATCGCAAAGATGGAGGCTGATATCGCTTCTGAGAATGAAGCCAGGATAAATATCATCGTGGCACGGGCGGATGGCGATCTGGAGCAGGAAAAGCAGCATCTGATCGAGAGCTGCAATAAGCAGCTGGAGGAGCTCGACAGCCAGTATACGAAAAACCGGGACGCTTTGGCAGAGAAAGTATTTCAAAGCATCATTCATATATAATTTTTGACCCGGAGATTAATTCCGGGTTAATCACATTCTGATTTGGAGGTTATTTATTTGAATTCTACCATATCCTACAGTGGTATCAATACGAAGGTTAAGGCAATGAGTACAAAGCTTATCAACCGTGATGACCTTCAAAGGATATTGAATATCGAAGCAATTGCCGATTTTGTCGCTTATCTGAAGAAGCATCCGGGGTACCATGATCTTTTTCAAAAATATGATGAGCGGGAAATCCACCGGGGAGAAGCCGAGCGGGTATTTATTAACGGTCTCTATCTGGACTATACGAAGATATACCGGTTTGCCAATGAAGAACAGCGGCGCAGTCTGGAGCTGATCTTCTTCCGTTATGAGGTGAATGTATTAAAGGCCTGCATCCGCCTCATTAAAACCCATGAGAATGCCCTGGATTTATCCCTGTTCCACCCGTTTTTTACAAAGCACTCCCAGATCGACGTGAATAAATTATCCTTATCCCGTTCCATGGAGGAATATATTAATAATCTCAAGGGCACCCAATATTATAATCTGTTAACCAGGATAAGCGCCAGGCCTGGATTATCCTCCTTCGATTATGAGATGGCGTTGGATATCTATTATTTTACAAAGTCCTGGAAGCTGAAGGATAAGATTATGGACGGCAACAACCGGAAGGCCTTTACCCTTCGGATCGGTACCGAGATCGATCTTCTTAATATTATGTGGATCTACCGCTCCAAGAAAATGTACGACATGTCCTCAGCAGATATTTTTACTTACCTGATCCCCATCAATTATAAGCTGACCATCGAACAGCTTACCCGTCTGGTAAGTGCCGTAACACTTGACGAATACATGAATCTGCTGATGAACACCCGATACCGATTCTATGTGAAATATCTGCGGGACGGTACCATGGAGCGGGAATACGACAGGATCATCAATAAGATATTTTTATACAACATTACACGCTTTCCGGCTTCCATGGCAACGGTTAATTATTACCTCTTCCGCAAGGATAAAGAGGTTAAGCTGCTGACCACCGCCGTGGAATGCATACGATATGGTTTGGACCAGAAGAAAAAGCAGGAGTATCTCCAAAATTTATGATCAGGAGGTGTTGCATATGATAGAGAAAATGCGTTTCCTTAGTATCACGGGACCCAAGGAAGATTTTGACCGCGTGGTGAATAAGTATCTTACGAAATATAATATCCATCTTGAGAATGCCCTTACGGAGCTCAGTACCTCTTATAATTTAAGACCCTTTGTGGAGAACAACCCTTATAAGGAGCTTATGGCAAAATCAGAGGATCTGGTGAAGAGGCTGGGTCACACAGAGGTTAAATCCGAGGAATTAATGTCCGGGGAGGCCGCCGCCGATATCATCAATTCCGCCTATTCCATGCTGTCGGACCTGAATACGAAAAAGAACGAGCTGAAAGCCCAACGGCATGAATGCAATGATTTACTTACCCAGATCGAGCATTTCCGTCATCTGGATTATGATGTCCACAAGATTATAAACTTAAAGTTCATCAAATACCGCTTTGGCAAGGTCCCTCACGAATACTACACCAGATTCTCCAAGTTCGTCTATGATAATCTGACCACGGTGTTCTATGAATGTGAACGGGACCGGGATTATGTATGGGGGTTATATTTCGTACCGGCCAATGAAGCCGTTAAGATCGATGCCATCTATGCTTCCCTGCACTTTGAACGGATTAAGCTGCCGGATGCCTACGAGGGAACACCGGAACATTCCTTCAATTCCATTATGGAGAAGATCACGGATATCAATAACGAGCTCAATGAGGTCTATTCCCTGATCAGGGAGCGGCTGAACAATATTGCCGGGCAGCTGGTTCAGGCTCATTATTCCGTTACCGTTCTTGCCAGGAATTTTGATGTCCGCAAGATGGCTGCCTGCACCCGGGACAAGGGGAAGAATGATGTATTCTATATCATCTGCGGCTGGATTCCGGATAAGGAATCCGCGGAATTACTGAAGGAAGCCGAGAAGGATAACCTGGTCTACTGTGTTGTGGATGACGGACAGGCGGACGATCAGGTGCGCCCCCCTACGAAATTAAAGAACCTTAAGCTGTTCAAGCCCTTTGAGATGTTTATTAAGATGTACGGTCTGCCGGCATATAACGAGATCGATCCTACCTCCTTCGTGGCGATTACTTATTCCGTAATATTCGGAATCATGTTCGGCGATGTGGGTCAGGGGCTGTGTCTTGTGGCAGCAGGCGCTCTGCTGTACTTTATCAAGAAGCTGAACCTGGCTGCCATCCTGTCCCTGGCCGGTATCTTCTCTACCATCTTCGGATTTTTATACGGCAGCGTCTTTGGTTTTGAGGAAGTAATAGCTCCCATCTGGCTGTCACCCAGGGAGAATGTTATGTCCATCCTGCTGACTGCCGTGGGCTTCGGTGTTCTCCTTATCCTGGTTACCATGCTCCTGAACATTATTAACGGGATCAAGGCGAAGGAATGGGGCAAGGTTTTCTTTGATACCAACGGAGTAGCCGGCCTGCTTTTCTACGGGGCGTTGATTTCAAGTGTGGCGCTTATCGCCACCGGTCATGCATTGCCGGGTGCTATCTTAATGGGGATCTTTTTCGGAGTACCGCTGCTGCTGATCTTCTTCAGAGAACCGCTGACGCACCTTGTTGAGAGGCGGTCAAGGATATTCCCGGAGCATAAAGCCATGTTCTTCATGGAGTCGTTCTTTGAATTATTTGAAATATTGCTCAGTTATCTGACCAATACCATCTCCTTCCTCCGTGTAGGTGCATTTGCATTGAGCCATGCGGGCATGATGGCGGTGGTCATGCTGTTAGCCGGGGCACAGGACGGCAATCTCAATATCATCGTAGTAATCATAGGGAATATTATCGTTTCCCTGCTGGAAGGCTTTGTAGTCGGTATCCAGGTGCTGCGTCTTGAATATTATGAGATGTTCAGCCGGTTTTATAAAGGCAACGGGAAAGAATTCAAGCCTTATAATAAATCATAAATATTGTTTTATTAGTCAAATGTAAGTAATCGCATAAGAGCGAAGTAATAGATAATAAAAATCAGGAGGATTTATCATGATAATTAAAATTGCTTTAGTACTTGCTTTATTACTAAGTATTATTATTCCCTTCGGAGCATTTCTGTACGGCAAAAAGACAAAGGGCGGCTTTAAAGCGGCACTGGGATTTAATGTATTCCTGTTCTTCGGCTTTCTCCTTCTGGCGAATGTTATGATGTTCACCGGTAAAGTATCCGCTGCCGAGACCGGGGAAGCTGCCGCAGCGGCTGCCGACAGCTGGAGATTCATCGCTGCCGCTCTTGCTACCGGCCTATCCGGCATCGGCGGCGGTATCGCCGTAGCCTCCGCAGCCTCCGCAGCCCTGGGAGCGATCAGCGAGGACGCCTCAATCATGGGTAAGTCCCTGATCTTTGTAGGTCTTGCCGAATCCGTCTGCCTCTATGGATTTATTATCTCCTTAATGATATTAAATTCATAAGTCCGCCCGGTGATTTATCTTTCACCGGTTATATGATATGGCGGAGAACTTATAATAAAGCAGTGCGTACAGTGCACAGGTGCATATATTACACGCTGTGAGCTGTGACAGGATGGAGTGTTGCGATATGCGTATGTATCTGATCAGTGACAATGTGGATACTTATACCGGAATGAAGCTCTCCGGAGTGAACGGTGTGGTGGTGCATACCAGAGCCGAGCTGAAAGACGAATTAGATAAAGTGTTATCCGATAAGACGATCGGTATCGTTCTCATTACGGAGAAACTCAGTAATGAATTCCCGGAGATCATTAACGATGTCAAATTAAACAGAAGACTTCCTCTGATCGTAGAGATTCCCGACCGGCACGGAACCGGCCGCAGGCCGGATTTTATCACGGCTTATGTAAATGAAGCAATCGGTTTGAAATTATAATACCGGAAAGGACAGATTATTATGACTCTTGATGAGAAATTAGAGCATTTTTATTCTTCCGTCATCGAAAGTGCAACCAGGCAGAATATCGAAATCGTTGAGGAATACAATAAAACCCTGCAGAAGAATTATGAGGAACGCAGGGATGCCGCCCTGCGGAAAGCAGAAGCCAATTACCGCATGGCTTCCGATAACATAATTCGGGAACGCAACCGCAGATTATCCGCCGAAAGCATGGAATTTCGCAGAAGGGTACTGGAGAAATCGGAAGAGATAACAAATCATATCTTTCAGGATGTCCGCAGGAAGCTGGAGGATTATATGCGGACGCCGGCTTATACGGAGCTGTTATGCGCGCAGATAAAAAATGCCGTAGCTTTTGCCAAGGACGGTGATTCGATCACCTTATATATCAACCCTACGGATGCGGACAAAAAATCAGAGCTGGAATCAAAAACCGGTGTTGCGCTTACCGTCAGCGACCGTGATTTCATCGGCGGCATCAGAGCTGTCATCTCTTCCCGCAGTATTCTGATTGATAACTCATTTTTAACAAAAATAGAAGAATCAAGGAGTAATTTTACTCTTTAGACCGGGAAAGGAAGTCTATCCTATGAATTTTACAGGTAATATATTCGGAATTAATGGACCGATCGTATATGTAGCCGGAAACAAGCCCTTTAAGATGGGCGAGATGGTTCTGGTAGGCAGGGACCGGCTGGTAGGTGAAGTAATCGGGCTTATCTCCGGCAAGACCACAATCCAGGTCTATGAAGAGACCTCCGGTCTAAAGCCGGGCGATGAGGTATACCCTACCGGTGCTCCTATCTCCGTTACCCTGGCTCCCGGTATTATCAGTAATATCTTCGATGGAATCGAACGTCCGCTTCAGGAGGTTGCCAAAAAATCCGGAGCATTTATCACAAGAGGTGTAACCGTGGAATCCCTGGATACCGCTAAGCTGTGGGATGTCCATATCACAGTAAAGCCCGGTGACAAGGTATACGGCGGAACCGTCATCGCAGAGGTTCCCGAGACCAGGGCAATCATTCACAAATCCATGGTTCCTCCGGATATGTGCGGAACCGTAGCTAAAGTCGTACCGGACGGAACCTATACCATTAACGATCCTATCGTTACGATTGTGGATTTAAAGGGTCAGGAAAAAGAACTGACTCTTACCCAGAAATGGCCCATCCGTATCCCCCGCCCTACCGCGAAGAGATATCCCTCCGACCGGCCGCTGATTACCGGCCAGCGGATCCTGGATACCCTCTTTCCCATCTCCAAGGGCGGTACTGCTGCGATTCCCGGAGGATTCGGCACCGGCAAGACCATGACTCAGCATCAGCTGGCCAAGTGGTGTGATGCGGATATCATCGTCTATATCGGCTGCGGTGAGCGCGGCAATGAGATGACCGAGGTACTGGAGGATTTTACGAAGCTGGTGGATCCCAGAAGCGGCAATCCCCTGTTAGACCGCACTACCCTGATCGCCAACACCTCCAATATGCCCGTGGCTGCCCGTGAGGCCAGCATCTATACGGGAATCACCCTGGCGGAATACTACCGTGACATGGGATATCATGTAGCAATCATGGCTGATTCCACCTCACGTTGGGCCGAGGCGCTTCGGGAGTTATCCGGCCGTCTGGAGGAGATGCCCGCAGAGGAGGGCTTCCCTGCCTATCTGGCATCCAGGCTTTCCGC
Organism: Bacillota bacterium; assembly: GCA_023424995.1. Lineage (GTDB taxonomy): Bacteria > Bacillota > Clostridia > Lachnospirales > Lachnospiraceae > Mobilitalea. The sequence continues at coordinate 28,838 of JAFADH010000106.1, forward strand.
TTTTTATGAAAGAGCCGGTTTCATGCAGAATTTAAACTGGAGCGAGGGCAGTGTATCCATCATCGGCGCAGTATCTCCTCAGGGCGGTGACTTCTCAGAACCGGTGACCCAGAATACCAAGCGCTTTGTACGCTGCTTCTGGGCTTTGGATAAATCCCTGGCTTACGCAAGACATTTTCCTGCGATCCAGTGGCTGACCAGCTACAGTGAATATCTGACGGATCTGGCGCCCTGGTATATCAAGCATGTGGGTGAGGATTTCATAGAATGCAGGAACCAGATCCTCAGTATCCTGACCCAGGAGAACCAGTTGAATGAGATCGTAAAATTAATCGGAAGCGATGTACTGCCGGATGACCAGAAATTATTGCTGGAAATTGCCAGAGTAATCCGCCTTGGCTTTGTCCAGCAGAATGCCTACCACCCTTCCGATACCTATGTTCCCATGTCCAAGCAGCTTAAGATGATGGAGACGGTCCTGTATCTGTACCAGAAAGCAAAGCTTCTCATAGACCGGAACATGCCCATGTCCCTGCTGAAGGAAAGCCCGGTATTTGATAAGGTGATCAGCATTAAATATGATGTGGGTAATGACGAGCTTTCGAAATTCGAGGATTATAAGATCATGATTGATGACTTCTACGAAGAGATCATGAAGAAAAACGCATAACCCCAGGAAAGCCCGGGCAGTACAAAAAACGCTGATATTTAATAAACAGATATAAAACTGAAACAGGTTCTCCTGCCATCTTACCAATATGTTGGTGCAGCAAAGATTTTGAGGATAGTTCAGTTAATTATAAAGATTATGTAAATATTTTAGCAGAATGGTTAATACGAACAGATTTAGCTGGTATTCAATGCAGGCTGCAAAATATCAGTAGAATGGAGACTTAATATGTCAATAGAATATTTGGGACTCAGCCAGATCAACGGTCCCCTGATTGCCCTTGAGGGTATCAGGGATGCCTCCTTCGATGAGATTGTTGAATTAACGGTGGAAGGAACCAGGAAAAAGATTGGGCGGATTGTAGAATTATATGAAGATAAAGCGATTATTCAGGTATTCCAGGGAACTGAGGATATGTCCTTATTTAATACCCATACCAAATTAACAGGGCATCCTATGGAGGTAAATCTGTCACCGGAGATTCTCGGACGTGTCTTTAACGGTGTCGGCCAGCCCATCGACGGACTGGGTCATATCGTCGCAGAAACCAGGAGGGATATCAACGGCCTGCCTCTCAATCCCTGTACCAGGGAATATCCGCGTAATTATATAAAGACAGGCATCTCTGCCATCGATTGTCTGACTACCCTGATCCGCGGCCAGAAGCTCCCCATCTTCTCCGGCAACGGACTTCCCCATGACCAGCTGGCTGCACAGATCGTAAAGCAGGCTTCCTTAGGGGAAGATTCCGAAGAGGATTTCGCAATCGTATTCGCTGCCATGGGTGTAAAGCATGACGTGGCTGATTTCTTCCGCAGGGCCTTCGAAGAGAGCGGAGCCGGCAACCATGTGGTCATGTTCCTGAATCTGGCTAACGATCCCGTGGTGGAGCGTCTGATTACTCCCAAGGTTGCACTGACTGCCGCAGAATACCTGGCGTTCGAGAAGGGTATGCATATCCTGGTCATCCTGACCGATATGACTTCCTTTGCAGAAGCCATGCGTGAGGTCTCCTCCTCCAAAGGCGAGATTCCCAGCAGAAAAGGCTATCCGGGGTATCTATACAGTGAACTGGCAACCATCTATGAGAGAGCCGGAATTGTCCATAACTGCAAGGGCTCTGTTACGCAGATCCCGATCCTGACCATGCCCAACGATGATATTACCCACCCGATTCCCGACTTAACAGGGTATATCACGGAAGGACAGATCGTATTGGACCGTTCCCTCCACCAGAAAGCCGTCTATCCTCCCATCAGTATCCTGCCCTCCCTCTCCAGACTTATGAAGGACGGTATCGGTAAAGGCTATACCAGGGAGGATCACCAGGATCTGGCGAACCAGCTCTTCTCCTCCTATGCCCGGGTGGGTGATGCGCGAGCTCTGGCAAGCGTCATCGGTGAGGATGAATTATCTCCGCTGGATAAGCAGTATCTGAAGTTCGGATACGCCATGGAACAGGAATTCATCGCCCAGGGCCCCGTCGAGGACCGTACCATCCTGCAGACCCTGGATAAAGGCTGGGCGCTGCTAAAGCTTCTTCCGAAAGAGGAACTCGACCGTATCGATACAAAGATACTCGAAAAATACTATGTTCAGTAAGTATGCTCCCCTTCATATGGATTTAAACTATGAAATATTATGAATTACATGAGGTGATACTGTGAATCCCAATACGTTCCCCACAAAGGGCAACCTGATTCTGGCTAAGAATTCCTTAAAGCTTGCCAGACAGGGCTACGAATTAATGGATAAGAAAAGGAATATCCTGATGCGTGAGCTTATGGATCTGATTGATAAAGCCAAGAATGTGCAGTCAGAGATAGACTCCACCTTCTCTGCCGCTTATCTTGCACTTCAGCAGGCGAACATTGAGATGGGCATCAATACGGTATCGGAACTCAGTAATACCATTCCGGAGGAAGATTCCATCGAGATCAAGCAGCGCAGCATCATGGGGACAGAAATCCCCCTGGTAGAATATAATGCCACTCCCGGCAAGCCGACCTATGCCTTCTTCCAGACAAAGCTATCCCTGGATGAGGCTACGAAGCGTTTTGTAAAGGTAAAGGAATTAACCATCCGCTTATCCGCTATTGAGAATTCCGCTTACCGGCTTGCTACCAATATCAATAAGACACAAAAGCGCGCCAATGCCCTGAAGAATATCACAATTCCTTATTATACTGCTCTTACGGTTGACATCCAGAATGCACTTGAAGAGAAGGAACGGGAGGAATTCACAAGATTGAAGGTTATTAAGCGGCGGCAGACAGCTGAATAGATTCACCAGAATTGAGGTATTTTGTAGTAGTTTGAAAACGTGAACTAAAGTTTATCAAAATTAGCGGAGGGTGTAAATGAAAGATTACAAAATTATGTTATTTGGGATTGCTCTTATTTTATTTGGAATTGCCTGTAAAGTAATGTTAATTGGGTTTGTAGGATCAGGTTTCCTATTATTTATGGGAAGAGTGACACCATTCATAGGTATTATTGTTGCGGCGGTCGGTTTGTTTATAACGGATAACAAATAATGGTAAAACAAATAATCATAATATAATGGAATGGCAATTCGTTATACAGTACAGAATTCTGTAAGCAGCGGAAGTGATGGCTGATTTATGAAGGATTAGAAAATATAATGTAATTTGGAAAAAACTTAAAGTTGAATTACGCAGTAATAAAGAATAATAATTTTCACCCGAGACATAATAATAACAGATACGACGTAAGAACTTCAACTTGCTTATAATAATATACTTGCTTAAAAAGTTCCCGTCGTATCTAAAAAAGAGAATGAAGGTTTGTAATTTAGTCTCAGAATTACAAACAGCAAGATTTCTTGGAAGATGGGGAGATGATAGCTTTTGGACAGTTTAGTTCTTAAGAAATATGAAATCTCACACATTCAAACTGAATAATTGCATTAAATTCGTATGAGACACCAGATAGTGATAGCAGGGATTACGTTTATCCCTGCTATTGCTATTTTATGTGTGAAGCATATGCTTCGGATGTCATGATCCATCTATAATATAGTATAAAATATGATTTCTCACATCCGAATCTTCTGCATATCGTAGCCCGTAGGATTCTGGAAGATACGCAGATCGAACTCACCGACGATGGAGAAGATATGATCAAAGATATCGGATTGTATCATCTCAAATACTGTCCATTCGGTGGTCTCCGTAAAAGCGTAGATTTCTAACGGAAGACCGTTCTCACCCGGCGGTAACTGGCGGACCATGGGCGGTGATTTTTTATTTAACTGAGGGTGGTTGTTCAGATAATTCTGTACATACATACGGAAGGTTCCGATATTGGTCAGATGCTTTCCGTTAATTGCCTCTTCCCCTGTAACATTATTTCTATTATAATCGGTAATCTCCTGTTCCTTTTCAATAATATAATCCTTTAAATAATCTATTTTTTTATATTTTTCAATCATCTCCTGGTAGCAGAAGCCGATGCTGCCCATATCGATATAGATGGCACGCTTGATTCTTCTCCCGCCGTAATCCATCATTCCGCGCCAATTCTTGAAGGAATCCGAGACCAGGGAATAAGCCGGGATGGTGACGATCGTCTTATCAAAATTCTGAACCTTGACCGTATTAAGCGTAATATCAATAACATCTCCGTCCGCGCCGTACTGGGACATCTCTATCCAGTCTCCGATCCGGAGCATATCGTTGGTGGTAAGCTGTATGCCTGCCATAAAACCAAGGATGGAATCCTTAAAGACAAAGGAAAATACCGCCGCCAAAGCTCCGATACCGCTCAGCAGAATCAACGGATTCTGATCCAGCAGGGTGCCGATGAGTACTATGGTTATAACGATGAAAAATACGATCTTAATTACCTGAAGCAGCCCTTTCAAGGGCCTTACCCTGGAGATGGGAAATCTTATATATACATCGTTAATGGCATCTAATAAAGAATTCACCACAAAATAAAACATAACCAGGATATACACTGCCGCAATACGTTTAACCAGATAATCAAACTTACCGAAAGCGGGTGCAAAGAAATAGATAATAATGCCGGGGACTATATTGGCCATCCGATACAGCACCTTACGCTCCACCAGCACATTACCCCACTGGAATTTGTTTTTCAGGATTACTTTTGATAAGATCCTTATGACTATCTTTTTAAGAATCAAATCAATAATAATACAGGTAAATAAAATGATAACGATATATATGGTATATTTTTGATTTTCACTGTACTGTTCTATGAATTCATTAATATATTTCATGGATTTTACAGCCTTTCATAATAAATATAATATAAAACAATTTAAAATCAGATTCCGGTACTATTAGCTCTCTTTTCTATTTCACAATTTTACTACCCATGTAAAATATGTCAAATTTAACTCCTTTTCTCCACTCGGCAATAATTACTTGTAATTAATATAAATCAACACCATTTTATTGTCCGTTGATCGACCATTGGCAATGCTTCATATTAATTGCCTGTTTCATTCTTATAAATCAATGCTTGCACCAACTGCTTACTATAATTATTCACATATTTTTTGAATTCATATATCCTTCTTGCATTATTTCTCATGAAATTCTAATGAAACCCATAAAAAACTATGATATACTATTAGCGCGCCCCAATCGGTGTACATATTTTACCAGTCAAAACCGGTCACTTTGATTGTGGGATAAAGTTCATATATTTAGGAACTATAATGATTAATAACAAGAAAATGAAAGAGGTGTAATTATGTGGTTTACAAAATCACAGAATGATGTATTAACAGAATTGGGTGTCGACCCCTCCCATGGCCTCTCCGGTACGGAAGCGAAAAAACGGCTGGAGGAATACGGCCTCAACAAACTTAAGGGAAAGCCGAAAAAGAGCGTCATCGCTCTCTTCCTGTCCCAACTCAAGGATATGTTAATCTATGTATTACTTGCTGCCGCCGTTATCACTATGATAATAGGTGAATACACCGATTCCATTATTATATTGCTGGTCGTTGTGCTGAATGCCGCAATCGGAGTTATCCAGGAATATAAAGCAGAGAAGGCTGTGGAAGCCCTCCAGAAGATGACCACTCCGAGAGCCATCGTAAGGCGTGACGGGAAAGCAGTTGAGATTAATTCCGAGGAAGTCGTGCCCGGCGATATCGTACTCCTGGATGCGGGCCGCTTTGTACCTGCGGACCTTCGCCTGATCGACAGCGCTAATCTTCAGATCGAGGAATCAGCCTTAACCGGTGAGTCGGTTCCTTCTTCCAAGGATGCCTCTTCCATCTTCACGGATCCGAAGACATCCATCGGCGATAAATCCAATATGGCATTTCTTTCCACCCTTACCACCTATGGACGGGGAGAAGGCGTGGTAGTTGCCACTGCCATGAATACGGAGATCGGTAAGATCGCCTCTATCCTGGATGAAGGCCATGATGAGATGACCCCTCTCCAGAAGCGTCTTGATGAGCTTGGCAGGATCCTTGGCATCCTGGCTATCGGTATCTGTGCTTTAATCTTTATCATCGCACTGATTCAACAGCGCGATCTCTTTGAAATGTTCCTGACCGCTATCAGTCTCGCAGTAGCCGCTATTCCGGAAGGACTGGCTGCAATCGTAGCCATCGTGCTGGCTCTTGGCGTTACCAGAATGTCCAAGATCAATGCCATCGTTAAAAAGCTCCCCGCAGTAGAGACCCTTGGCTCCGTGAACATCATATGTTCCGATAAGACAGGTACCTTGACCCAGAATAAGATGACCGTGGTTCAGCAATATACCCTGGGACACCTTACTGAGGTTGAACAGACCGGTATCGGCCTTGTATCGACCCCTGATGAAAAAGAATTAATCAAATCCCTGGTTCTATGTTCCGATGCCACTTATGTGAACGGACAGGGAACCGGTGATCCCACTGAGATCGCTCTGATCGTCCTCGGCAATAAATATAAGCTCACAAAAGAAGCATTGAATGAACAGCACAGAAGAATGTCCGAGAATCCTTTTGATTCCGACCGAAAATTAATGTCCACCCTGAATGTGGAAGGAAGCGGTTACCGTATCCATACCAAGGGTGCCATTGATAATATTCTGAAGCTCTCGGCTACCGCTTTGGTTGACGGCAAAGTGGTTCCTCTTACCCCCGAATTAAAGGCTGATTATCTGAAGGTTACGGAAAAGATGTCAGATTCCGCCCTTCGCGTCCTGGGTGTTGCCTATAAGGATACGGACCGGCTGCTTGCGCCGGAGGAAATGGAGAAGGATCTTACCGTCATCGGTCTTGTGGGCATGATCGACCCTCCGAGGCTTGAGGTTAAGGCTTCTATCGCAGATGCTAAGAATGCAGGCATCCGTCCCATTATGATTACCGGTGACCATAAGAATACTGCCGTTGCCATTGCTAAGGAATTAGGAATCGCTGAATCCATCGAACAAAGTATCACGGGCTCCGAGATTGATGAACTGTCCGAGGAAGTATTTGCCAAGAACATCAATAACTATCGTGTATTCGCCAGAGTTTCTCCTGAGCATAAGGTTAAGATCGTCCGTGCCTTTAAGGCCCAGGGCAATATCGTATCCATGACCGGTGACGGTGTAAATGACGCTCCTTCCTTAAAATATGCCGATATCGGTGTTGCCATGGGTATCACAGGTACCGACGTAGCCAAGGGTGCCAGCGATATGATATTAACCGATGATAACTTCACCACCATTGTCCATGCCATTGAAGAAGGCAGAAATATCTACAATAATATTAAAAAGTCCGTAATATTCCTGCTCTCCTGCAACCTCGGCGAGGTTATTGCCATATTCGCCTCCATCCTGCTCAATTGGCCCATACCGCTGCTGGCGACCCAGATCCTGTGGGTCAACCTGATCACTGACTCCCTGCCTGCCATAGCTCTCGGTGTGGATCCCGGAGACAGGGATGTAATGAAGCAGAAGCCCAGGAATCCCAAGGAAAGCTTCTTCGCCCGGGGTGCCGGAGTTCGTGCCGTTATCGGCGGCGTGCTGATCGGTATATTCACTTTACTGGCCTTCTTCTATGGATTGACAGAGCATGGATATGACCTGGGAGAACCCATGCTGACCGGAGCGGCACTGGAGGAAGCCATCCCCTATGCGAGAACCATGGCCTTTGTAGTACTTGCTGTTTCCCAGCTCTTCTACTCCCTGTCCATGCGTAATGCTGACAAATCCATCTTTAAGGTAGGCCTGTTCACCAACAAATTCCTTGTGGGGGCAATTGCCGTGGGAATTCTGCTGCAGCTGATAGTAATCACGGTTCCGTTCCTGGCGGATGCCTTCGGTGTTCATAACCTGAGCGCAAATGAATGGGGTATTGCATTCTGCTTCGCTCTGGTACCGCTGATTGTAAATGAGCTGATTAAATTATTCTCCAAATCCTCAAAGAAGTAAGGTAATGCAGAATCTTTACTATCTAAGCCGGTATCAATGAATAACTTATTAGCCACATTCAATAAAAATAAAATATAATATTGACTGTTTGATCAAATAATGGTATATATAATAACAACAGTGAATTTACTATTTGACCAAATAATTTAATAGCTTACCCTATACAAAGGTGTAGATTAAATCCCTCGCGGAATTTTATCTGCACCTTTTTTATTGGAATTACGGAGGTTTTGTGTGAACGAATTGCTGAGAATGGAAAACATGACAAAGGTATTCGGAGAGGTATACGCCAATAAGGATATCAATCTTTCCGTCCTGGAGGGTGAAGTGCATACCCTGCTTGGAGAAAACGGTGCGGGGAAAAGTACCCTGATGAATATACTCATCGGTTTATACCAGCCTACTAAAGGAAATATCTATCTCCGGGGAGAAAAAGTCCGTATCGATTCTCCGTCCAAAGCCGTAAAGCTTGGAATCGGAATGGTGCACCAGCACTTTATGCTTGTGGAGGCTTTAACGGTTTTTGAGAATATCATATTGGGAATTACCAGGGACAAATCCTTATTTATTAAAAAAGAAGCAATCAGGAAAGAGATTCTTGAGCTTGCCAGGCGATATGGATTAGCTATTGAGATCGATAAACCCATATCTGAGATTTCCGTCGGAGCCAGACAGCGGGTGGAGATCTTAAAAGCTCTCTATCGCGAAGCGGAGCTTCTCATCCTGGATGAACCCACCGCTGCGCTCACGGATATTGAAGTGGAGGGCTTATTTCAGATCATCCGTAAGCTTACTGCGGAGAAGAAATCCGTCATCTTTATATCCCATAAGATGCGTGAGGTATTGGAGATCAGCGACCGTATCACGATTCTCAGGTCGGGGCAGACCATCAGGACTCTGGAGCGCAGCAGTGCCCAGCAGGCAGAGCTGGCCAGCCTGATGATCGGCCGGGAGCTCATATCCAGCGAATATGACAAGGTCTCGGAAGCCGGGGATCCTGTTCTGGTTCTGAACAATGTCTGTTATCATAAATCCTCCAAGCACAATGGCATATCCCATATCTCCTTATGCATCGGGCAGGGTGAGATTCTGGGCATCGCAGGAGTGGATGGGAACGGACAATCCCAGCTTGCCCAGGTGGTAACCGGTGTCATCGCACCGGAAAGCGGAGAAATACTGCTGCATGCAAGGAAGGTGGCAAAATTCATACCGGCTGATTTTATTAATTCCAATGTCTCTCATATTCCGGAGGACCGCAATAAGATGGGGCTGATCGGGAATATGACCGTGAAGGAAAACCTGGTTATGAAAAGTATCGAAAAGAAACGCATTTCCGTCCGGAAGGGACTTTATCTTAAAAGGAAAGCCATAACGGAATATGCCAATGAGATGAAGGACAAATATGATATCCGCTGCTCTTCTGTGAATCAGGAGATTCGCAACCTCTCCGGCGGGAATCAGCAGAAAATCGTACTGGCAAGGGAATTGGAGGAGAATCCCAGGCTGCTGGTGGCTGTACATCCCACCAGAGGCCTGGATATCGGAGCTGCGAAATATGTGCATGATACCATGATTGCATCCCGGGACAAGGGCTGCGGCATTCTGCTGATCAGTGCGGATTTTGATGAGGTTCTGAAATTGTCCGACCGTATCGCAGTGATGTATGAGGGGCAGATTGCAGGTGTCTATTCCGGCAGGAAGCCTCCGGTTAAGGAAATCTCACTGGCGATGGCCGGAAAAGTATAGGGAAGGAGAATTACGGTTTGAAGATAAAAAACACAGTGATAAAAGCATTGGTTCCTATTGCATCCGTGCTCTGTTCCTTCCTGGTGGGGGCCGCAATGATCGCATTCATAGGCGGAAATCCCCTGGAAGCATATTCGTACCTGCTCCGGGGAGCCTTCGGTTCTACCGCCAACTTTGGTGAGACCGTCGTAAAGGCAGTTCCGCTTATATTTACCGGATTGGCTGCAACCTTTGCGTATAAGTGCGGAGTATTCAAC
>JAFADH010000162.1 GCA_023424995.1 Bacillota bacterium
CTTGTTCACCACATCAGAATTCGCCTGTTTTTCCTTCTGCTCAAGTAAATCAATAATGATCATTATGCTTCCAATCCCATTTTTAAGCCTTGCACATTATTATTATAAAAATATTATAGAACAGGGTACTAAGAACCATTCATTATAATTCGAAACGGTATCTCCCGGCTTTCACACATAGCTTTATACCATCCTCTTCGACAGAAAAATCTGATATTCCCTGAAGTCCGATCAGCTTTCCGCTGTTAAAAATGCGGATGCCGTTTTCCGTTATACTGTCCGGTTCCTTTACAGGTAAGTACACATCCGCACTGCAGCTGCACGGAATGTCGAGAAGGATCACTATCCTGGAGCCAAGCCTTTCCCATCGGATCCCGATATGTCCCCGGACAGATTCATAGGAGGCCTCAGCATAATCCAGTCCGGGAAAAAAGCAGGGCCTTATCACGATATTCCGGAAGCCGGGCAATTGCCTGTCGGGCCGAAGCCCGGCAATGTACTTAAACATCCAGGCCACAACACTTCCCAGCATCGGATGGTTATGGGATCCGCTTTCTTTTTCCCAGCATTCCCAAAGGGTGGTTGCCCCCTGGGACAGCATGTATCCGTAACCGGGATATTTCGTCTGGTTCAATATTCCATATGCAATTTCCGCTTTACCATGATCTGCAAGGACCTCCAGCATCAACGGCGTCCCAAAGATGCCGGTATCAAGAGTTCCGCCATTTCTCTCCATTATGTTTTTTACCAGGTTTTCCAGTACCCTGTTCTTATCCTCCTCCGGGACACAGTCTGCCGCCAGAGGGAACACATCGCTGCCCTGAACACCTGCCGCATACGATCCGATTTTATCATTATAAAATCTTTTATGAATTCCTTTTTTTAATGAAGCTTGTAAGTCATCAAAATATTCCGCCATGTTCTCATCCCCGAGAATCCCGGCGATCCTTGCCATAATAGAAGCTGAAACCGTATAGTAATATGTGTTTACAAGCTCTGCCGGAACATCAATATTAAAACCGTCCCCAGTATTCTCAGGCCGGTCAAATTGATGGGGTACCACCCATTCCCCAAGACACCAGGAGCCGGGCTCCTCACTTATGATGATACCGTCCGCATCGGCGTGGCGTTTCAGGTATTCCATCCAGGAAAGCATCATTTTGTAACGTTCCTCCAGAATCCTTCTGTCTCCGTAGTAGAGATACATATACCAGGGCATAAGCACCGCGGCGCATCCCCATCCGCCGGGGCCGCCTCCCCCGCCATAAAAGGGTGCCGTATGGGGGACGAATCCGGATATGGGGTTTTGTGAGTCACTGACGTCTTCGATCCATTTTGTATAAAAAGCCGCCATATCAAAGCTGAACATGGCAGATTCAGCAGTTATCTGGGCGTCTCCGGTATATCCCAGACGTTCCCGGTGAGGGCAGTCACTGGGCACACCGCCATGAAGATTGCTCAATTGACTCCATCTGTATATTTCAAATATTCTGTTGAACAGGCGGTTGGAGCAGGAGAAGCTGCCGGCCGCCTCAACGGCGGAATGTACAACAATCCCCGTAAGGCTGTCCATAGTAACCCCGGCGCTCATATCCACCTCGATATACCGGAAGCCGTGCCAGGTAAAACGAGGCTCATATGTTTCCTGTCCTTTGCCCGCAAGGATATATATATCCTGCTGTATCTGCCCCTCGGTCCCTGCACTTTCAAAATCCAAAGCTCCATTCTCATCAACCTCCTCGGCAAAGCGCATTACAACCTTGCCGCCGGCACCTCCGGACACCTTGATCCGGGCCCAGCCTGAGATATTTTGACCAAGGTCATATATTACGGTTCCGCTCTTAGGATCAGATATGGCGACCGGCTTAATAACAGAAATTATCTTGTCGGAGGGTGACATCTGTGCTTTCAAATCCCCCGCCACCCCGGGCCTTTCCATGGCCGAATCCCATTTGGACGCATCAAAGCCGGCCTCGCTCCAGCCGGTTTGTTTAAGACGCGCATCATAGATTTCTCCATAATATATATTATTAAAGGTTATGGGCCCTTGGGAATATCTCCAGCTGCCGTCACTTCCAAAGACCGCTTCCTTTCCGTTATTGTATCTGATATGAATCTGCATCCAGAATTTGGGACACCCATAGGTCATCTTGCCTTCCACATTTCTTTCAGGCTGATTATACCAGCCGTTACCGAGCATTACCCCAAAGGCATTGGCGCCCGTCTTCAGCAGGTCCGTAATATCATAGGTTATATAAAGCGCCCGTCTTCTTGAAACATCCTCGTGAGGGTAGATGAGATCCTGTAATAAGCGGTTGTCAAAATCAGTCCAATTGGGATCCAGAACATGATCCCCTGCCTTTTTCCCGTTGCAATAAAGCTCATAATATCCCAGGCCGCATATATAAGCACGGGCCCGGCATATATTTTCCTCCAGGCAAAGCTCCTTCCTGAAAATAGGGGAGGCTGTCGAAGCATGGGCGCCGATCCATTTATATATAAAATCGGACTGCTCCAAAAGGGCGGTTTCAAACACGGCAGTTTCACTGAATGTGCCGGAGGAGCTTTCATCCTGATAGCAGCATACCTTCCACCAATAGCTCGTCCTGCTTTGCAGTTTTTTACCCGCATACTCAATATGAGCGGTTTCTCCCGAAATCGTCTTACCGCTGTCCCACATGTCCCCGATACCCCGGTCGGCCAATTCCCTGCTGCCTGCAACAATCACATGATAGGCATGCTGCATCACGCCTCTCGCCTCGGATTTCAGCAGCCAGCTAAACCGCGGCCTCTGTACGTCGATCCCAAGGGGATCTGTCAGATATTCGGTTTTCAAGCTGCAGGGAGTCATTATAACCTTTGTTTCTTTCATAACATCAACCATACCTTTCATCAGAGCCTGCAAAATTTTACCCTGAATAATATCAACTACCTGTAAGTGAAAGTTATCCTTACCATTGGAGAAAATCAATTAACAATTGCCTTTACTATACAGAAAATGAGGCC
>JAFADH010000233.1 GCA_023424995.1 Bacillota bacterium
GATATAATGTCGATAGACATTATATCAGTGCCGAACGCAGTGAGTGCACATCATCGATGGGAAGCATCGCTATCATATGAGCTTGCTCATATGATATAATGTCGACAGTAGGGAGGTAATGTAAATGGGCGATGTCCTATCCCAGAATGAGATAGATAATCTGCTTGCGGCGCTTTCCAGCGGTGAGCTTGATGCGGATGACTATAGGCAGACGACGGAAAAGCAGGTTAAGAATTACGATTTCGCCAGACCATCCAAGTTCTCCAAGGAACATCTGCGTACCATGAATATAATTTTTGAGCATTATGCAAGGTTGCTTTCCACGAATCTTCCGGCTTACTTAAGAAAGAATGTTCAGGTAGAGGTGCTTAATTCGGAGGCGGTTACATATTCGGAATTTTCCAATGCATTATCCAATCCGGTTTTGCTGGGTGTGATTGATTTTGCTCCCCTGGAGGGTAATATTATTATCGAGCTGGCGGATAATATCGGTTATACGATCGTTGACCGGATGCTGGGCGGAGGAGGATATCCACTGGAAAAGGTAAGGGATTTCTCCGAGATAGAATTGACGATCATTGAGCGTATTTTTAATATCTGCACCAATCTGCTGCGGGAGCCCTGGGCGAATGTAATACAGCTTGCACCCCGGCTGCTGAGGATTGAGACGAACTCGCAGTTTGCCCAGATTATATCTCCCAGCGAGATGATTTCACTTATAACACTTAATATAAAGATCGGTAACATTGAAGGAATGATGAATATCTGTCTTCCCTATGTCTGCCTTGAAAAAGTAATTGATAAGCTGAATACAAAATACTGGTATTCCACGATGCAGCTTACCGATGATAAATCCTATCAGGATATCATTGAGATCGCAATATCCAGAGCAAGAGTTCCCATACGGGCGGTGCTTGGTAAAAGCACCATATCCGTTAATGATTTCATGAATATGCAAAAGGGAGACATTATAAGGCTTAATTCCAAAATAGAAGATGAATTAACCGTCTATGTCGGTAATCTGAATAAATTTACCGCTCTCCCGGGTGCCGCTTCAGGCTCTTATGCGGTAAAAATTTCATCAATAATTCGCGGAGAGGAGTAACAGACTATGGATGGTATGCTATCTCAGGAAGAGATAAATGCACTGTTAAACGGCATAAGTACAGATAATGCGACATCCGATACAACCAAGGAACAATTAACCGATGCTGAGAAGGATGCGATTGGCGAAATATCCAATATCAGCATGGGAACAGCGGCGACAACACTATTTTCTTTAGTAAACCAAAGGGTCAATATAACAACTCCGGTTGTGGAATATGCGACCTGGAAGGATATTGTCAACAGCTATGACAGACCCTGTGTATTCATACAGATTTATTATGCGGACGGTCTTGACGGCAATAATATACTGATTCTTAAGGAAAAGGATGTTAAGGTCATTACCGATCTGATGATGGGCGGGGACGGGACGAATATCGAGGGGGAATTGTCGGACCTGCACTTATCTGCCATCAGTGAAGCCATGAATCAGATGATGGGCTCCGCGGCCACCTCCATCTCCTCTATGCTTGAGAAAAGAGTTAATATCAGCCCTCCCACCGCAACGGTGGTAGACCTGTATGAGCATATGAGCGGTGAAAATATTGCCAACTTCCTGAAAGAGGATTTTGTAAGAGTGTCCTTTCATATGGAGATCGGCAATCTGGTAGACAGTGTTCTGATGCAGCTATATCCTTTTGAATTTGCAAGGGACCTGTATCGTCAATTTATACAAGCAACAACCATGGAGCCGGATATTCCCACGCGTTCGAAGCCTGATCCGCAAAAACAGCCCCAGAATGCTCCCTCGGGCATTCCCGCTTCCAACGGATATAATGCACCGCAGCAGACGCCGCAGCCTGTGCAGCAGGGATTTAATCCCTATCAGCAGACGATGCCCGGCCAGATGCCTTATATTATGCCCGCCATGCAGGATGTGAATGTTCAGCCGGTGCAATTTGCACCTTTCACTCCGGCGATGCAGAATGTGGTACAGCCTGAGAATATCGACCTTTTGATGGATGTTCCTCTGGAGGTCACCGTGGAATTGGGAAGAACCAGCAAATCCATCAAGGAGATACTGGATTTCTCTCCGGGAACCATCATCGAGCTGAACCGGCTTGCGGGAGAGCCGATTGATGTACTGGTGAACGGCAAGTTCGTAGCCAAGGGTGAGGTTGTAGTCATGGAAGAAGCATTCGGTATCCGCGTGACTGAGATCATCAAGCAGAAATAAGCAGGAAGCAATAATTACATGCATTATAGAAATAACAGAAGAAGATAGGAGAATGATTATGGCAAAAAGTATTTTGATTTGCGATGATGCAGCATTTATGAGAATGATGATTAAGGATATCCTGACGAAGAACGGATATAACATTGCGGGAGAAGCGGAGAATGGTATAAAGGCAGTGGACAAATACCAGGAGACCAAGCCGGATCTTGTGATGATGGATATCACCATGCCGGAGATGGACGGAATCCAGGCTCTTAAGAAAATAAAAGCAGCCGATCCCGGCGCCAATGTAATTATGTGTTCCGCTATGGGACAGCAGGCTATGGTTATTGAGTCCATTCAGTCGGGAGCAAAGGACTTCATCGTAAAACCGTTCCAGGCAGACAGAGTGCTGGAAGCTGTAAAGAAAGCAGTGGGTTGATCAAGAAATGCTTAAAACTATGTACATATGGTTATCGACATCTTCTTTTGACCAATTGAAAGAGGATCTGAATAATGGGACTGACAGTACGGTAGAAAGTGTTATGAATTCCAGCTCGACCTGGGACAGCTTTGTACAATTACTGGGGCTGGTCATATTGCTGATCGTAGTTCTGGCTGCTGCCTATTATACCACCAGATTCGTCGGGGGCATAAAACAGGGGCAGCTAAGGAACAGCAATTTTGATGTGGTTGATGCTTACCGTATCGGTCCGAATAAGGTGATCCAGATTGTAAGGATAGCAAATAAATACATAGTGATTGCGATAAGCAAGGATACCATCAGTTATATTACAGAATTAGAGGAATCCCAGGTTTATATCAGGGACCCGCAAAGTCCTGATAAGCAGTCCTTTAAGCAGACGCTTGAGAAATTACGTAATTTACATAAGTAAAGGTTGGTATTCATGAATACGAAGTATAGTAAATGCTTAAGAAAAAAGCCGGCAGTCATCCTGTTATTGCTGACGGTATGTATATTAGCCTTTGTGAAAGGAACCCCCGCTTATGCGACTACCGTTCAGGATACCATCCGTGATGCCTCCCGGGAAGACGGTAATAATCTCAGCGGCGCATTAGGACCCTTGCAGTTTTCATTAAATACGGAGGAAGACGAGAACAGCTTATCCTCGACCCTGCAGATTCTGATGGTTCTGACCGTTATCAGCCTGGCACCTTCCATACTGATTATGGTCACGTCATTTACCAGGATCATAATCATACTGCATTTTGTCAGATCGGCTCTTGGCATGCAGACTACGCCGCCGAATCAGGTGCTGATCGGACTTGCATTGTTTCTGACCTTCTTTATTATGTCTCCGGTATTTACGAAGGTGAATACGGAAGCATTAAAGCCTCTCTCCGCCGGTGAGATATCCGTGGAGGAAGCATGGGATGCGGGAATTGCTCCCATCAAGGAATTCATGGTGGAACAGACGAAGGCGAAGGATCTGAGGCTGTTTTTGGATATTGCCGAGATAAGTACTGTTAATGACCTGGAGGACATTCCTATTACCGTTGCAATCCCGGCGTTTATTATCAGTGAGCTGCGGATAGCCTTTATTATTGGTTTTATCATATACATTCCGTTTATTGTTATTGATATGGTAGTAGCATCGACTCTTATGTCCATGGGTATGATGATGCTGCCGCCGACCACCATATCCACACCGTTTAAAATCCTGTTATTTGTCATAGCAGACGGTTGGAATCTTGTTATTGGGTCGGTTGTTAAATTGTTTTAACAAGGAGGTACGGTGTGAACGAAAATATCGTCATTGATATTATGAGAGAAGCTCTATACATAATACTTAAGACCTCCGCTCCCATGCTGCTGGCTTCCCTGGCGGTAGGATTAATCGTCAGTATTCTCCAGACCATTACTTCAATCCAGGAACAAACCCTCACTTTTGTTCCCAAGGTTGTGGCTGTGTTTTTTATTTTAATGCTATGTGGGAGCTGGATATTGAACACCGTTCGGGAGTACATGGTGGGATTATATTCTAATTTCAGCTACTTCATTAGTAATTTATGACATTTACAATTGAAAATTTTGATGTCTTTTTATTGATATTAGTGAGGATCACCGGTTTTATCTATACGGCTCCTTTTTTTTCGTTATCCAATGTACCGTTTCGTGTTAAAACGGGCTTCAGTATCTTTTTAACAGCGATCATTTTCTACACAGTATCGTATACAACGCCGGAATATGATAATGTGATCCAATTTGCAGTTCTTATTGTCAGCGAAGCCCTTGCCGGTGCGATCATGGGCTTTTTTGCAAATATAGCATACCGGATTATAGCTTTTGCAGGACAATTCATCGATATGGAGATAGGCTTTTCCATGGTCAGCCAGTTTGACCCGACAACATCGATCCAGACAACGATCACTGCGAATTTTTACGGCTATGCAATCCTGTTAATGATGATGATTACAAATCTCCATCACCATTTCCTGAAAGCGGTCATTGATTCCTTTCAGGTGGCGGGAGTGGGTGAAGTGAGGATCGATCCGGCTTCCTATCAGCTGATGGCACGGTTTATCACGGATTACTTTATCATAGGCTTTCGTATTGTGCTGCCGGTATTCGCATCCATTCTGATCGTTAATACGATCCTGGCAATTTTAGCTAAGATTGCACCGCAGATGAATATGTTTGTGATCGGGATGCAGATTAAGATTTTCGTAGGGTTATTTGTAATGCTTCTGGTGGTGGAGATGATACCCTCTGTTGCAGATTTTATATTCAAAGAGATGTTTTCACTGATGAAAGCTTCACTGGAATACCTGCGGGAGTGAAGGTCAGGTTAATGAGAGGTATGGATTGGCGTCCGTGCGGGAAAAGCCTGCCGGAGATGAAAGGTATCGGTTCAGTATGATAAAGTCAGATCAAATACAGGATGCAGCTTATGGGCTTTCGTATAATCTTCAGTATTTTGCGGACGGACCGGATAAGACGGAAGAGCCTACCGCGAAGAAACTGCACGATGCAAGGACGGAGGGGCAGGTCGCCAAAAGCAATGAATTGATTACCGCCTCCGGTCTGGCGACATTATTTATTGTATTGAAGCTGTTCGCAGGATATGTCGGTAATAAGCTTGTTGATACCTATACCAGGTATTTACAGTTGACAGAGACCCTGGCGAAGGAGGATATGACGATTCCCATTGTTTCGTCCCTGTTATCCGATGCGTTGCTGACCATCCTGCTTATATGTCTGCCTGTGTTTGTTACAGCTATGCTCGTCGCTGTTATCGTAGTACTGTTCCAGGTAAAATGGGAGATATCCTTAAAGCCCATGATGCCGAAATTCAATAAGATAAATCCGGTAAACGGCTTTAAACGGATTCTGTCCAAGGATAAAATAGTTGAATTATTAATAGATATTATAAAGATTTTTATTATCTGTTACATTGCTTATACCACACTGAGGAAGGAATGGAGACTCCTGTATCAGATCTATGATATGAAGCTGGAACAGGCAGTTTTATTAATCGGAAAATTAGTCATCGACCTGGGATTAAGAATCAGTATGATGTTTTTGATCGTTGGGGTAGGAGATTACATATATCAGAAGCTAAAATTCAGAAAAGATATGAGGATGTCCAAGCAGGAAGTAAAGGATGAATTTAAGAACAGTGAAGGAGATCCCCAGATTAAGAGCAAGGTCAGGCAAAGGATGCGTGAAGTATCCATGCGCCGGATGATGCAGAACCTGCCGAAGGCGGATGTTGTCATTACGAATCCGACCCACCTGGCCGCAGCGATTCAATATGACAAGGAAGCAAGCGATGCTCCGGTACTGATAGCCAAAGGAGCCGACCATCTGGCTGAGAAGATAAAAGAGGCCGCCAGAGAGTATGACATAGAGATCGTTGAGAACAAGCCCCTTGCCAGAATGCTGTATTATAACGTGGAGGTAGGAGCGGAGGTACCGCCGGAGCTATATCAGATGACGGCGGAGGTTCTCGCTTATGTATACGGTCTTAAGAATAAGGCGGTATAGAAGCAATAAAGTACCCGTATGCAGAATATGGGAATATTGATGCAACGCGGGAAAACAGTTATAATTAAATAAGTTAAGACAGCGGTAAGCAGTGCCGGATATATGGATA
Source organism: Bacillota bacterium (assembly GCA_023424995.1). GTDB lineage: Bacteria > Bacillota > Clostridia > Lachnospirales > Lachnospiraceae > Mobilitalea. Next base: position 6,379 of record JAFADH010000233.1, read on the forward strand.
GATACATCATCAAGGAAAAACAGGAATGACAGGTTGGGAGGTTTGGCATGAAACGGAATGATTTAATTGTTGGGTTGTTTGTTTTAGCATCTATTTTATTCTTAATAATCCAAATGCCTCCCTTGATGCTGGATGTACTGCTTGCTTTGAATATATCCGTTGCCATGGTGGTATTGTTCAATGCCATATTTACCAAGGAAGTTCTTAATATGGCAGCGTTTCCGACCATCCTGCTCCTTACGACCATGTTTCGTATCTCACTGAACATCTCCAGCACCAGGCTGATACTCGGCACCGGCGATCCGGGTGATGTTATAGCCACATTCGGAGAATTTGTAGGCGGTAACAATATAGTGATCGGAATTATAATCTTCATTATATTAATCATAGTACAGTTTATGGTTATTAACAAAGGCTCGGAGCGTGTTGCCGAGGTAACGGCAAGATTTACGCTGGATGCAATGCCGGGCAAGCAGATGGCTATCGACGCGGATCTGAATACCGGGGCCATCAGCGATGCGGAAGCCAAGACCCGCCGTGAGAAGATACAGGAGGAAGCGGCTTTCTTCGGTTCCATGGACGGTGCTACCAAGTATGTTAAGGGAGATGCGATTGTAGGATTAATCGTAACCATTATAAATATTGCCGGAGGTACGATTATCGGAACCATGCAGCTGGGATATACCGATATAATGGAGGCATTCCAGCATTTTGCCATACTGACCATCGGTGACGGCCTTGTAAGCCAGATTCCTTCCCTGATGATCTCCCTGGCAACCGGTATCCTGGTTACCAAGGTATCCAAGGAAGCGGATTTCGGAGACATGCTCATGAGGCAGCTGTTCTCCATACCCAAGGTATTATATATCGTAGGAGGAAGCATGATCCTGCTGGGTATTGTTACTCCGCTGAATACCTTGTTATTCATGGCTTACGGGTTAATCTTCATTATATCCGGCAGGACGATTGCTGCGAAGCTTGAAGTCGCCGAGATCGAGAATGAGGTCTCCTCCGAGGATCTGTCCGCGGGTGAGCTTCGTAAACCGGAGAATGTGGTATCCCTGCTTCAGGTGGATCAGATTGAACTGGAATTCGGTTACGGGATCATTCCTCTGGCGGATGCGAACCAGGGCGGGGACCTGCTGGACCGTGTGGTATTGATCCGCAGGCAGATTGCACTGGAGCTTGGATGTGTTGTACCCATAATACGTCTGAGAGATAACATACAATTAAATCCGAATCAATATATTATAAAGATCAAAGGCATTCAGGTCAGTGAAGGAGAGATTCTGTTCGACCACTATATGGCCATGAATCCCGGCTATGTGGAAGAGGAGATTACCGGTATTCCTACGCTTGAACCGTCCTTCCACCTGCCGGCTATCTGGATTACGGAGGGACAGCGGGAGAGGGCGGAGACTCTTGGCTATACCGTAGTTGACCCGCCTTCCATCATTGCGACCCATTTGACGGAGATCATCCGGACACACATCTATGAGCTGCTTACCAGACAGGATGTTCAGCATCTGGTTGATAACATAAAGGAAGCGCATTCTGCCCTGATCTCCGAGCTGGTGCCGAAGCTGCTTAATATCGGTGAGATACAGAAGGTGCTTCAGAATCTCTTACGGGAAGGCATCTCCATACGGGATCTGGTTACAATATTTGAGACACTGGCAGATTACGCTTCTACCACCAGGGATACGGACGTACTTACCGAATATGCCAGGCAGAGCCTGAAGAGGGCTATCTCCAATAAATTCTTCCCCACAGGCGAGATGACCAATGTGGTGACGCTGGATCCCAAGCTGGAACAGGAAATCATGGGATCGGTAAAGCAATCGGAGCAGGGAGCTTATCTTACCCTTGACCCGGGAGTGACCCGGGAAATTATTGAATCGGTACAGTCCGAGGTACATAAATTGGAGGAATTGGGTAAGAATCCGATTATTATAACCTCACCCATTGTCCGCATGTATTTTAAAAGGCTCACACAGGATTATTTTAAGGACTTGATCGTAATCTCATATAATGAGATAGACTCAAATGTTGAATTACAATCAGTAGGGATGGTGACAGTTTAGTGATTATTAAAAAATTTCAAGGGAATACGGAGACGGAGGCAATTATGCTTGCCAAGGAGGAGCTGGGCAAGGATGCCATTGTCATGAATATAAAAACCATATCTCCCAAGGGAGTTTATAAGCTGTTTCGCAAGTCAGTCGTGGAGATAACGGCTGCTGTCGATGAGAATGTCAGTTATAAAATCGACAAGCAGAAGGCAGCTGCGCCTGCCGTCCCCATAATACAGAAGAAGCCTCTCCATCCCGATATTATATATGATGATCCGGAGGAGAAGGCTGCCAATTCCTTCCCGCCGGGAGCCATGGCATCACCTTCCGCTATCGAGCTTAAATTAAATAATCTTCAAAGCCTTCTGGAAAAGCAGATAAGCGAAAAGGAAAAAGAGGCTCCTGCAAAGACTGAGGCTAAGCCGGCAGAATCCAATAAAAACATAGCATTTATCCAGTTGATCTATAACCAGCTGGTTTCCAATGAAATAGATGAGAAATATGCAAACCAGATTATCGGGGAGATTGAGGGTAATCTGAAGAAGGACGCTTCCATGGATAATATTCTGGCAAGCGTATACCAGAAGATCATACTGAAGCTCGGTCAGCCAAGGACCATTGACATTACCGGAAAAGGAACAAGGTTTGTCTTCTTTATCGGTCCTACCGGTGTGGGAAAGACTACGACCATTGCCAAGATCGCTTCCAAATTCAAGGTGGGTGAGAAGACAAAGGTCGCTTTGCTGACCGCGGATACTTACCGCATCGCCGCAGTGGAGCAGCTCCGCACCTATGCCAATATCTTGGGGATACCGTTAAAGGTAATATATTCGGTATCGGAGATGAAGCAGTCCAAGGAGGAGTTCGCGGATTATGATATTGTATTCGTCGATACGGCAGGACGTTCCCATCGCAGCAAGGAGCAAAGAGATGATATCGAAGCGTTCATCAATGCGATCCCGGAGAATGAGAGAGAGGTATATCTGGTACTCAGTGCGACGACGAAATATAAGGATCTGGTTAAGATAGCGGAAACTTATTCTGAAATAATCGATTATAGTCTCATATTTACAAAGCTGGATGAAACAAGTTCCATAGGGAACCTGTTCAATATCAGGATGCTGACGGGAGCGCCTTTGTCCTATGCGACGTTTGGTCAGAATGTACCGGATGATATCTCACGCATCGATGCCCAAAGCATAGCAAAGCAGCTTCTCAGAGGCAATGGCTGAAAGCTTTGCGTTCAACCGGGTAAAAGCACTTGAGAAGTACTTCCCGCAAGTGCTTAAGGTAATTTTACGGAGGCTTAATATGGATCAGGCAGAAAGCTTAAGAAAAATGATAAAGGAACAGATTCCTGCAAGGCGGGTAGCCAGGGTCATAACGGTGACCAGCGGAAAAGGCGGAGTGGGTAAATCAAGCATATCGGTAAATCTGGCGATTGCGCTCAGCAGGTCGGGCAGCCGGGTAATTATCATAGATGCCGATTTCGGACTGGCGAATGTGGAAGTTATGCTGGGAATAAGACCCCAGTACAATCTTGCCGATCTGATGTTCCGTGGGAAGAGTCTGTCCGATATTGTGACCGACGGCCCGGACAATATCGGCTTTATATCAGGAGGCTCGGGCATTCAGGAGCTTACCCAGCTTACCAGGGATCAGATTGTCTACCTGATACAAAAGCTGGTTGAGCTTGACGAGAAAGCAGATGTGATCATAGTGGATACCGGAGCGGGAATTAATGATTCTGTTCTGGAATTCGTGACGGCCAGCTCAGAGGTACTATTGGTAGCGACTCCCGAGCCGACTTCGATAACGGATGCGTATGCGCTGCTTAAGACTCTTAACCGCAAATCCGAGGTCAGCCGGGATACGGTGATCAGGATGATTGCAAACAGGGTGGAATCATATGAGGAAGGAAAAGAATTGCATGATAAGCTGAGCCTGGTTGTGAATAAATTTTTAAATCTCAGATTGGAATATCTTGGTGCGGTACCCCAGGATCCCAGTGTATCGAAAGCGGTTATGAGACAAAAGCCTGCCATTATACTATTTCCAAACTCAGAATTTTCGAAATCCTTGAATTCCTTTGCTGAGAGACTGTGTGAAAATTCTCCGGAGAATGAACAGATGAGAAAGGGCATAGCCCAGTTATTTACTAATCTTTTACGCTCCAGAATAAAGAAATAAGTTAAATTGAACAGTGGGAGGGATGACATGCTGCGTGATTTATTGACCTTGGGTGATAAAATTGATATCAGACATTTAGACAAGAAAGGTAAGCCTGTTAATATCGGCAGGGCGTATGCCAGTCAGTTAGTTGATTTTGCAGATTTCGACGTCATATATATTACAGCGCCGATTAACGACGGAAGAACCATTATATTAACTGTGGGAGAAGGCTATCATCTTTTATTCTATGCCGCAAAGGGATTATATCAGTGCAATTGTGTGATACTCTCAAGCCATAAAGAGAATAATGCTATGATAACTGCAGTACGGATTACCTCCAATCTGGAGAAGTTCCAGAGAAGGCAGTATTTTCGCCTGGAATGTATTATTGATACGGAATACCGTGTGATTACCCAGGAAGAGGTGACCCTGGAGCAGCGGCTGCTGACGGAAGTCTTTAAAAGCAATGAAGAACGGACCGAATGCCAGAAGCGCCTGCATTACCTGGAAGCGCAATGGCTGTCCGGTGCAATAACCGATATCAGCGGCGGGGGTGCCCGGTTCAATTCGTCCATACCGCATACCCATGGTGACAGGGTGCGGATCAAGTTGGATCTTTTGATTCATTCCGAGATCAAACGAATGGCTCTTGATGCAAATGTGGTATCCTCCCACCGTGTTATATATAAGAGTGATGCATACGAACACAGGGTGGAATTCGTCAATATTATGCAGAAAGAAAGGGAAGACCTGATTAAATACATATTTGAACAGGAACGCAAGCGAAGGAGAAACGAAAAGGGTTAATGAAAAAAAATATTTTGATTATAGATGACTCTGCACTTATGAGAAGGGTACTCTCTGATATAATAAATAAAGATGAAAGATTCCAGGTTTGTGAGACCGCGAATAACGGACTGGAAGGCTTAAGTATTCTTCAGAGCAAAGGGAAGGAAATCGACGGGGTCGTCCTTGACATCAATATGCCGAAGATGAACGGGATCGAGCTGCTTGCCAGGCTGAAGGAGCTGGAGCTTAAGGTGGCGGTGATCATCGTAAGCACCATTGCGAAGAAATCCGCCAAGGAGACGATCCTTGCGCTGGAGCTGGGCGCCTTTGATTTTATAACCAAGCCGGAAAGCTATTACGAGGTTCAAAGCAACAGCTTCTCGGAACGGGTTCTGGAATGCCTTGCTGCAGCCACACAGACGGAACAGATAACCGCAGAAGCCATGCCGGAACCGGCAGGCGTCCGGAGAGGCAAGCCCGTTCCTGCCGCAAGCGGAGCAGGTAAGAGAAAAGCTGCTCCGGCCATAGCCCAGGATAACACCAAGCTGGTTGCATTGGCATGTTCCACCGGCGGACCCAAAGCCCTTCACACCGTAATACCCGGATTACCGAAGGACCTGGATGCCAGTGTCCTCATCGTACAGCATATGCCCGGAGGCTTTACCAAATCCCTGGCAGACCGCCTGAATGAATTAAGCGAGATGACGGTTAAGGAAGCACAGGACGGCGAGATGCTCTGCAAAGGTACCGTTTATATTGCAAAGGGCGGTTATCAGATGAGGTTAAAAAAGCATACGGACGGACAGTACAGTATATCCATATCGAAGGAACCGGCCAGACATGGTCTTCTCCCATGTGCGGACATCATGTATGAATCCCTGGCGGATACGGAGTTCGATCAGATTACCTGTGTGGTTCTTACCGGAATGGGCGGTGACGGTACTGCTGGAATCTCTCAGCTGAGTAAAAAACAAAATATCTATGTGATAGCACAGAACGAAGAGACAAGTATCGTATATGGAATGCCAAAGATGATTAAAGAAGCGGGACTGGTGGATGAAGTAGCGGCGTTACAGGATATCTCCGTAGCCATCACTAAGAATGTCGGGAGGAAATGAGATGGATGTCAGTCAATATCTTGAGATTTTCATTGAAGAATCAAAAGAGCATTTACAAAGTTTGAATGAGCATTTGTTAGTTTTGGAACGTGAACCGGAGAATGAAAACACGATTAATGAGATTTTTCGTGCGGCCCATTCCTTAAAGGGTATGTCAGGCACCATGGGATATAAGAGGATGCAGCGTCTGACCCATGATATGGAGAATGTATTCTCGGAGATCCGGGTCGGCAAGCTGAAAGCAAGCTCCAGTCTGGTGGATATTCTGTTCCGGGGACTGGATGCGCTGGAGACATATGTGAAGAATATCCAGGCAGAAGCAAGTGAAGGCGAAGAGAATAATGAAGATATTATCAATGCCTTGAATAATTACCTGAATGCCGGCCTTGCCGGTCCGGCGGCAAAAGTAACGCCGGATAAGCCCCTGGCGGCGGCAGAAGCAGTGCCTTTTGACAGAGAGGACAAGATGAAATTTAAGCTCATCAGGATCGAGGAGCATGAGAAGAAGGCTATGGTGAAGGCCGGACAGCTTGGTATGAATGTAATCGGTCTGACCATATATATCCAGGAATACTGCGTATTAAAAGGTGCGAGAGCCTTCATGGTGAACCGCAGCCTGGAGGAGCATGGTGAGATCATCAAGTTAAGTCCCAGCGCACAGGATCTTGAAGATGAGAAATATGATTATGACTATTCCGCTTTCATTATTACCAGGGAGACGCCGGACAAGCTGGTCCAGCTTGCCAACAGCGTATCGGAGGTAAAGGAAGTCGTTGCGGATTATATCAGGCTATCCCATGAGGATATTGAAAGCTACAGTGCCCTGCTTAAGCAGGATGAGGCTGCGGCAAGCCAGCCAAGGCCGTCCCAGGACAATAATTCATTAAAGGCAGGGAATGCGGCTGTTCAGAAGCAGGCAGCGAAAGCGGTTGCCAACCGTTCGGTACGTGTTGATATCGACAAGCTGGATATTCTGATGAACCTGGTCAGCGAGCTGATTATCGCAAAGAACGGATTGATCTCCATCAGCGGCGGGACGGACATCATGCTGGATAATACGTTCCATGAGCAGATTGAATATCTGGAGAGAGTCACCACCAACCTTCACGAATCGGTTATGAAGACCAGAATGGTGCCCATTGAAAGCGTTGTTAACCGTTTCCCCAGAATGATTCGTGATTTATCCAAGAAGCTGAGCAAGGAAATGGAATTATACATGACCGGTGAAGAGACAGAGCTTGACCGTACGGTAATCGACGAGATCGGCGATCCGCTCATGCATCTGCTTCGCAATGCGGCGGACCATGGACTGGAAAGCAATGCCGAACGTGAAAAAGCAGGCAAGAATCCGGTGGGTTCCATTTTCCTGGACGCATATCAGGACGGTAACAATGTCGTCATTGAAGTCAGGGATGACGGCAGCGGAATTGATACGGAGAAGATTAAGGAAAAGGCTCTGGAGCGGGGAACCATCACTAAGGAACAGGCACAGAGAATGTCGGAGAAGGAAATTATCGAGATTTTGTTCCAGCCAAGCTTCTCAACCGCAGAACAGGTTACCGACGTATCGGGGCGCGGCGTGGGCCTTGATGTGGTAAAGACGAAGATCGAAGCGCTGGGCGGTGAGATAGAAGCCAAGACAAAGCTTGGCCAGGGCTCTAACTTTATTATCCGGCTTCCGTTAACACTGGCGATCATACAATCCCTGATGGTAATTATCGGAGATGAGAAATATGCACTTCCTCTGGGAAGCATCCAGACAGTGGAAGAGATAAAGAAGACTGAGGTTAAATATGTACAGGGCAAGGAAGTTATCAACCTGAGGGGAACCGTAATACCCATCGTACACCTGGGTGACCTGCTGGATTGCAAGCGTCCGGAAAAGCAGGCCGAGGAACTCACCGTAGTAATAGTCAAGAAGGGTGAACGCCAGGCCGGTATGGTAGTGGACGAGTTGATCGGACAGCAGGAAATTGTTATCAAATCCATTGGTAAATACATTAAGAATCATAAGGTCATCAGTGGTGCAACCATTCTTGGCAACGGTGAGGTAGCTTTAATTCTTGATGTTAATCCATTAGTCTAGGAGGTGTTCCAGGATGGCAGTTGCAGATACAAAACAATTCATAGTTACCTATCTGAATAATGGTCAGTATGGGATCGATATCCAGTATATCGATAATATCATTGTAATGCAGAGTATAACAAGAGTACCGAAGGCACAGGCCTTTTTCAAGGGTATTATAAACTTAAGAGGCGAGATCATTCCGGTCATGAGCCTTAGACGCAGGCTGGGAATCGAGGAAGAAGCCCATACCTCCAAATCCCGTATTATCATCGTCCGTCCCGAGCCCGGGGCGGCTCCGGTAGGCCTGATTGTTGATTCCGTGAAGGAAGTAGTAGCCCTGGAGGCGGAAGCGATCGAGAATATGGTCTATGAAGAGACGGATGTGAAAGCAAATTATAGTATAGGTATCGGCAAGCATAATGGCGAATTAATCAATCTGTTAAGCGTTCCGCACATTGTAACTACGAAGGAAGCTTAAAATCCGTCCATATTGCTCATTGTACAGGTTGCTGTAGAGCGGTAGAATATTACTGGATGTAAAAATTATTATTTGCGAGGTGTGATGATTGTGGCAGAGATAAATTTAAATCAAATGGATAACATGCAATTTGATGTACTCAGGGAAATAGGGAATATCGGTGCAGGGAATGCCACGACAGCACTCTCGCAAATGATAAATTCCAAAATCGACATGAAGATACCCAAGGTCGATCTGTTGGAATTCAAAGATTTGCCGGATATTGTCGGGGGTGCTGAAAAGCTTGTAGTCGGAATCGTATTTACTCTGGAAGGACAGATTGACGGTATGATGATGTTCATGCTGGATGTGGATGCCGCAAGGCATCTGGTAAAGCTCCTGGTAGGCAGCGATTACCAGTCCGGAACCGACGAATTCTCAGAGATGGAGCTGTCTGCCTTAAATGAGATAGGAAATATAATCGCAGGAGCCTATCTATCCTCTCTGTCCACCTTGACAAATCTGGTAATTACCTCGAGTATTCCCTATATGGCAATTGATATGGCAGGCGCTATCTTAAGTGTACCTGCAATTGAATTCGGAAAGATCAGCGACAGGGTATTGCTGATTGATACGGAGTTTGGAGATGATGTAAAAGCGGTCAACGGATATTTCATCCTGATACCGTCAATTAATTCATATGCAGCCATTTTATCGTCATTGGGATTATAAGGTGAATACATGAACGAAATGATAAAGGTGGGTATGGCGGATTTAAATGTATGCTTGTCACCGAATGCACTTACAACGCTGGGGCTTGGTTCCTGTGTGGGAATCGTATTATATGATAAAGTAAAAAAGATTGCCGGAATGGTTCACATCATGCTGCCGGACAGTACTAAAATATTAAACAATGATAATAAATCAAAATTTGCGGATACCGGAATCGACCTTTTAATACATAAGATGTCAGCAATCGGTGCGGACCGGAGAAATCTGATTGCAAAGATTGCCGGCGGGGCCCAGATGTTCGCCTTTGGGGCCAATAACGAGATGATGCGGATCGGAGACCGGAATGTAGAGGCTACGAAGATAAAGCTTGGGCAGCTGGGTATTAAAATCATGGCAGAAGATACCGGAGCAAACTACGGAAGAACCATTGAATTCTATCCGGAGAACGGCAATTTGGTTATAAAGTCCGTCGGAAAGCAGATAAAAATACTGTAAAGTTTGCAGTTTTTGAAGAAAGGCCTGATGATTTATTATGAAAGACAGATATGTTCCGCCCTTCATCACGCTGTTAGCCGGAGCGATTGCAAGTATTTTTAATATCGTGAATCAGGTTGAGCTGGTAACGGGCTTAAAGCGGTTACTGATCGTGATCATAATTTTTTATTTATTCGGAATAATCGTAAGAACGGTAACACAGACGGCACTGACGAAATTTACTAAGAAACAAGAAACAGAAGAAGTCCAGGATGAAGCTGTATCTATGGAGGATGTACCGCAGGAAAATAAAAAATAGCAGACCCCTTATGGGATTATCTGGAGTACGTACTTGATTAGTGATTTTGGGAGGGGCTATGAACATAGATTACAAACAGAAGCTCTGGGAAGATTATACCAAAAAAAGAACCGCCCAGCTGCAGGAAAAAATCATAATTGAATATGCCGGATTAGTGAAGCTGGTGGCAGGCCGCCTCAGTATGTATCTGGGCTATAATGTGGAGTATGATGATCTGGTAGGCTACGGTACCTTCGGTCTGATCGACGCAATTGACAAATTTGATTATACCAAGGGAGTCAAATTTGAAACTTATGCATCCCTGAGGATCCGGGGTGCCATTCTGGATCAGATCAGGAAGATGGACTGGATACCCAGGAGTATCCGCCAGAAGCAGAGAAAAATAGATATTGCCTATCAAAGCCTTGAGCTTCGATATGGGCGGCTGGCGAATGATGATGAAGTTGCCAGGGAGCTTGACATCTCGGTGGAGGAGTTTGAGACCTGGCAGAGCCAGACCAAGGTTACCAATATCATCTCCCTGGATGAATTCATGGAACAGGGAACGGAGTCCAAGGTAGAACAGAACTTAATGGCAAGCTTTGACCAGCCTGACCGGATCGTGGAAAAGCAGGAGCTTAAGGAGCTGCTGCAGCAGACACTGGAGTCATTAACGGAGAAGGAGAAAAGAGTAATCATTCTCTATTATTACGAAGAACTTACTTTGAAGGAGATCGGCAGGATTTTGGAGGTATCGGAATCAAGGATCTCCCAATTACATACAAAAGCTTTACAAAAGATGAAGGTCAGGTTAGGAAACAACATAGAGCTTCTAGCAAGCTTTTGACGGATTTCCTGACTTAAGTATGATAGGAGGTGCGGTATTTGAGTGGCAAAAACGGATATTTTCAATTGAATTCGAAGGCAGACGGTACATACCTGCAGATCTTTGAGCCGGAATTAGGCGGTTTTCCTTTATTGTACGACGATATCAGTACTTATCTTCAAGACAAGAAAATCTATGAATTTGATAAAATCGCAGTCGGCCAGGCATTAACAACAATAAAGGGCTCCATAGAGGTTAAGCTTACAGGCCAGGTGATACCGAAGACGGACGAATATATTAAGGTAGAGATACTGGAGGAACGCACGAAGGCCAAAGCGAGGTTCTATCCGCCGGTGAACCATGGGGTTCTGCTCTCTAAGGAGGATATCGTCAATGCCCTCGTGCGCGCCGGTGTAAAATATGGTGTTGATGAACCGGCAATCAACCGGTTTCTGCTTGAGAGGCACTATTGCACCGATTATATTCTGGCCAGGGCAACCTTTCCCATACAGGGACACGATGCCCAGATTATCTATCATTTTAATACGGATCTGACCTTAAAGCCTAAGACAAACGAGGACGGCTCCGTAGATTTCCATCAGCTGGATATGATAAGCCGCTGCCGGAAGGGCGATCTGCTGGCAACACTTATCCCGGTTGACTTCGGCAAACCGGGAATTGATGTATGCGGCAATGTGATCCGTCCCATGAAGGTGAATAACCGAATCCTGCGCCATGGCAACAAGGTTTTCATGTCTCCGGACGGCACCAAGATGTTCTCGGAGGTTGACGGTCATGTAAATCTGACGGACGGACGCGTATTCGTATCGGATACTTACGAGGTCCATGCTGACGTGGATGCTTCCACCGGTGATATTATGTATGACGGCAATGTGGTGGTCCGCGGTAATGTAATTACGGGATATTCCGTACGGGCAAGAGGCGACATCGAAGTAAACGGCGTCGTGGAAGGCGCTTATATTGAAGCAGGCGGACAGATTATATTAAAACGCGGAATGCAGGGGATGAACAAAGGGACCCTCCGTGCAAACAGTAATATCGTTTCCAAATTTATCGAGAATGCCGAGGTTATTGCAGGCGGTTATGTAACCACGGAATCAATTCTTCACAGCAGGGTGTCTGCGAAGGGAGATATTACCGTGGGAGGAAAACGGGGCTTCGTAACCGGCGGGGAGATCCGTTCCGGTACCCAGATCTCTGTAAAAACCGCAGGCTCTAATATGGGAACTACAACTTTACTCGAGGTGGGTATTGATCCCAAAATCGTAGAGGAGTTCCGCGAGCTTGAGAAGCGGATGGCCGGCATGATAGCGGAAAAGGAAAAGCTTGCTCAGGCACTGGGAGTATTCCGCAAGAAGCTGACCATGGGAATCCAGATAGCGGATGATAAGAGAGATTATCTCAAGCAGCTTACACAGAACACCATATTAATGGATACCCAGATCAAGGAAGCGCAGAAGCGCTATGAAGAGCTTAAGATAGAAATAGATAACAATTCGGCCGGTGTTATTAAGGTATCCGGTATTGTATTTCCCGGTACTAAATTAATCATTTCCAATGTGATTTATTATATCAGACAGGAGACACACCACAGTAAATTTATCAGAGACCGTGCTGATATTAAGGTACTTCCGCTTTTCTAATACCGCATTCAAAAGTATTCAGGCTTTTTCATTATTGGATCGGTTGCGGAGCATCCCGTTAAGCTGCGGCAGATTGGAGTAAATATGTCGGTTAACCCAATTGATATCCTAAGGACCCAGGAGATGGCTACCATTAAGCATATAGAGAGTACAAGGAGCCAGTATGCCCAGGAGCAGGGCGGTAAGAATTTTCAGACCTTAATTGAACGCAATCAGAATAAGCCCAGGGAAGCTGCCAAGCCGGATAATCAGGAATACCGTTATGATGCGAAGGAACAGGGAAATAACAAATACTACGGCTCAGGAGAGAAAAAAAAGAAGAAAGAGAATGGTAATAAGAAAGAATCAAAGCTCCCGATAGAAAAAGGCAGGTTTGATGTACGAATATGAGTAACAGGATTGGAGAAACAAATGAGCCCATTAGAGATAGCGTTAATCATCATAGGAGTTATCATAATTATTATTAGCTGTGTACTGGTGGATAAATCAGGGGAACCTGTTAATAAAGCAGGAACCGTACCCTTCACTTATGAAAATAATGTGTCGGAGGAAGATAAGAAAAAGCTCATGGACAGAATACACCAGCTTGTAAATGAGATCAGCGAAGATACGGTGGTTCGTACAGATGATAATCTAAGCCAGTTATCCAATGAAAAAATAATGGCCGTGCATGAATATGCCGAACAGCTGCTGGAGAAGATCAACCGGAATCATGAAGAAGTCGTATTCCTGTATAACATGCTTAACGACAAGGAAAAAGAATTAAAGCTGGCCGTAAAGGAAATCGATGATTCCAGGAAAATCATCCGGGAACTGGCAGAAGTGAAAGCCGATGCCGTAAAAAGCCAAAATATATTGAATGGAAGTATGAATGCAGCCGATAAGCCTTTGGCACCGGCAGGGACTTATATTCAAAATATAGAGGGACAGGAAGAGCTTGCTCTTGATAATCTGAATTCGAATAAAAATTCCGAGATTCTGGAATTGTATACCAAAGGTAAATCTGTTATGGAGATATCAAGGCTTTTGGAATTGGGTCAGGGAGAAGTAAAGCTTGTTATTGATCTGTTCAAGGGTAAGAAGTAATACGAAAGGCTTGGTGTTTCAGTTATGAAATTAAAATACTTTATGAGAGGACTGGGACTCGGTGTTCTCTTGTCGGCTCTTATAATTTCATTTGCTAATACAAAGGAAGATCTTACAGACCAGGAGATTATGAAGCGGGCAGCCAAGCTTGGGATGGTAAACGGGGAAGAGAATGATCAGGCGCTGGAGCAGATACTGGAAGGATTGAAGTCGGCGGATGTGACTGCCGCTGCGATACCTGGGGAACCAACCGATATTCCGCAGTTGCTGTCAGAAGAGTCCGACGGACTGAGCGATGATCTGCAGACATTGGCAGAAGTGCCTGAGGAAGGGACTGATAATTCACAGACCCAGTCGGAAGTGCCTGACGAACTGAATGACGCTTCACAGATACAGGCGGAAGCACCTGATGAATCGAGTGATACTGCTCAGACACAGTCGAAAATACCTGGTGAATCGAGCGACACTGCTCAGACACAGTCGGAAGTACCCGGTGAATCGAGCGGCGCTGCTCAGTCGCAGCCAGAAGTACCTAACGGACCTGATGAGGTAACAATAGCCGGTGGAACAGTATCGGATGAAGAACAGGGACAGACAGCGAATAATCCATCACAGGGATCGGAACCGGCTATAGTAGCGGCACAGGATCCC
>JAFADH010000245.1 GCA_023424995.1 Bacillota bacterium
GCAAGCTCATATGACAGCGATGCTTCGCATCGAGGATGCGCACTCACTACGTTCGGCGCTGATATAATGTCTGTCGACATTATATCATGTCATTCTTGAAAAATGCTCGATTGCTTTGGCAAAATCAGCAATCGTCCGGTCCGCATCACCATGTTCGATTCCTTCCCGGACACAATGATTCAGATGACCCTCCAGGATGACCTGTCCTGCCTTTTGCAAAGCACTTTTTGCCGCATTGATCTGTATCAGGACTTCCTCACAGGGAATATCCTCATCAACCATTTTATCAATTGCCTTGATCTGTCCGATAATCCGGTTCAGACGTTTGTGCAGATTATCAGAATCCATACATTGCCGCATATCAACACCTCCCTCGATACCCTTAGGGGCATATGATAAATATAGCATCTGTTTAGTGCTTCGTCAATGATAGCTGATTCGATCTACGCCTTCCTGTCATAAGAAAAAAGAAGCAATAATAAGCCGGATGGTTATCAAACAACACTGACTGCCAGCTGCGCGGTATACATTCCATCCGAATATGCCGATAATACAATCCGGCCTTTTTCCCCGGTCAATCGGATAACGGTACTGACGCAGCCGCGATACATATGCATCCAGTTCCTGTCATAGGGCTCGCTTGAGCAGAGGTCTCCATTGTCAACTCCGACAATCTCCGCAGGGCCTGTTATATGAAAGGTTACCTTCCCGCTTTCCCGAAATACGGGGACTGCGTCCGCATCCTTTGCTCTGACCGTAATCAGCTTCTCATAGCCCTCCTTCGCTTCCAGGATAAGCTCTTCTTCATCAAAGCCGAGCCTGACTGCAGGTCCCGCTGTCTTTACCGTATAGCTGCAGGCTTCTTTCCCGCCGGTATAACCCTTTACCGTAATTTGTCCCGGCAGATACGGAAGATAGCCCGTTATCATTCTATTGGCGGATTCCGATGGCTTTTTCACAAAAATCCGCTCATTATTCACCCATAGTTTCACTTCTTCGCAATTGGTTGCAATCATATACGGAAGCACAGTTTTATTAAACTGGGGAAAATTCCAATGGCTTGCATATCTCGGAGCATCCCATTGTTCCTTTACCAGTTCATCCGAAAGGGAATAGTCCATAACCGCCAGATATACCATGGGTTCCTTTGTCCAATAGCTCTGATAGAGATAGGACAGGGGCTTACGTTCATTATTCGTCCAGAATAAGGAGCCCGCCCATCCTTTCGCCGGATAACCCATGGATTCGCCCAGATAATCAATTCCTGTCCACAGCATGCCGCCGATGACATAATCATGTTTTTCCACATCCATCCACGGAACATCATCGCTGTAATTTTTCATCTGGTGGGTATGTCCCCTGAAGAACTGGAACGTCTCCGTGCCTAAGATTAATTTATCCGGAATTGCCTTATGAATATCCTCATACCATTGTTCCTGGTAGTTGCAGCCAATCACATCCACAATCCCGGCAATTCTGCGGATACGCTCTATTCTGTCAGCCAGATCATAGATTTCCCTGTCATCTATCTCATCCACAAATTGCTGGATATCCTTTACCTTTGAGATATCGATGTCGCTTTCATATTTAAAATGAGGATTCATGGCGTAGGAAACCGGTCTGGTATCATCGTGCAGCAGCAGATGATCCCTGAGCAGCTTCAGGATCTTCAGCATGGATTCCTGTCCCTGGTTTTCAACCTCGTTGCCGACGCCCCACAGAAAGATACACGGATGATTCCGGTCCCTTTTTATCATGCATTCCAGATCCTTCTGCCATTCTGTCTCAAAATACCTTCCGTATGAGCCTCCCGTCCATTTGTCAAAGGGCTCTTCATATACAAGGAGCCCTAATTCATCGCAGGTATCCAGCAGCTCGGGCGCATGTATGTGATGTGCGGTACGAATGGCGTTGCATCCGATTTCCTTGAATTTTATAAGCCTTTCCCGCCAGATCTCCTGCGGTGCGGCAATTCCCAGGCAGCCCGCTTCCTGATGGATGCAAAGTCCTTTTATCTTCAGCAGATCACCGTTCAGATACATTCCTTTGCCGGGAACCATTTGGATTTCCCGTATGCCGATTCTCAGCTTATAGGAATCAACGGCTTTAGACCCTTCATATAAGAACAGCTCCATAGAATACAGATGCGGATTATCAGGGCTCCATAATACCGCCCCAGGTATCCGGATACTTATGATCCCGTCGGCGGCTTCCCCTGTACAGCTTATCCTGTCATCCCATATGCGTGCTTTTATGCCGGACAGCATACCCGTGGATACGGTTACAATTCCCACGTCCCCCTGCAGCTGCGTTTTTACCTGTATATTCTCCGGTTCGAGGTGGTTTTTATATAATTCAACCAGCTTGACGGTCCGGTAGATCCCTGCTCCGGAATACCACCGGTCTGCCGGGGCAGAAGTGTTATCGACCCTGACCAGTACCAGGTTATCCCCTTCCTGAAGGTGTCCGGTAATATCCAGCGCAAAGCTTGAATATCCGTATTTCCTGCCGCCTGCTTCCCTGCCGTTCACCCATATGGTACTGTTCTCATAGATTCCGTCAAATTGCAGAAGGTAAATATAATCTTCTTTTATGTTCTTTATCTCTATTCTGCGTCTGTACCAGCCTATCCCCCACCGGTCACGGAACCCCTGTTCCGGGCCCTGCTCCATCGCACGGTTCACCGGGGCATGGATCGCCCAATCATGGGGAAGCTTAACGGGTTTGAAGTTAGCTTCTTCCGGTGCCTCCAGGGTGAATTCCCAACCGTTCATCAATTTAGTTTCTACCCGACTCATACATAACTTCCTTTCTCTTCAACAGGATGAAGCTTTGCGAGTGAATATAATTTATTATCCTACCGTAATAATTTTACTCTCATACGGCTTTAAATTCAATGTAATCTTGCCGAAATCCGTACCGATGCCGGCCGTCTGTCCGGCATCGCTTTGATTTAATACGATCAATGTTTTGCTTTCCGGATAATAGGTGCATTCCGTGAAAGGATTATCTGTAATATACCTCGCTTCCAATCCTTCCCCTCCGGCATAGAGGATCAGGTTAAGCAGCAGTCTTATATTAACGGGATTAACTTCGTAGGAAGAAAGGTAGATCCCCTTGCCCCTGCCAAAATCATATACGGACAGGACGGGCTTACCCTCCTCCTCAGCCAGAACCTCCGCCCGGCCGTCCGTCAGATACAGGTGATTTCCCGGTTTGATCCGGCAGCCCCGGGGAAGAAGTCCTTCTATATGCCCCAGCTGCCAGTCCCAGCTGCCGTGGCTTACCCTGGCACCGGTATCCTTATCGATCCCCAATACATGGGCCATCCGGAAGAAGCTGTCATAGCCTTCCACGGCAGATGGTTCATTCACGCCCAGGAAAGCTCCTCCTTCATATACCCACTGTGTTAACCGTTCCACTACTTCAGAATTGCTCCAGTGATTGCCGCCGCTCCAGGCTGAACCCGCATAACCCGCATTAATTACCACGTCAAACTCCTTCAGTCTGCCCTGTTTTATATCCTCAAAGCTGATAAAGGACACCTCTACGGGTAATCCGGAAAGGGCTTCATTGATGTGGACAAGGTCATGCATATCGGTCTCATGAAAATGACCGGATAATGTCCAGGAGCGCAGCCTTCCCCAGCTGTGGAGTACGGCCACCTTGGAGCTGATGCAGTAAGGCTTCCCGATCTTGTGCAGGTTCTTAATCTGCCGGAACTCATCGGCAATCATTGCGATATAATCGCAAAAATCAGGAAATTCTTCTACCAGGTGCAGATATCCGCCGAGACCGATACGGTCAATGGGTGCTCTCAAAAGCGCACGGCGGATATTGATCCAATATCCTCTCGCATCCTTTACGGGATCTCCTCCTTCGGCAAAGGTCGGCAAGCCTCCCAGTCCCACGGGAAACAGATAGGGATGAAGCCTGATCTCATGGGTCCTTACATCAACTCCGGAGCACAGTCTCGCTTCATAACCGGAGAAGATGCATTTAATCAGTCCGTCAAAGCCAAATTCATGGAATCTGCCGTTATACGGTTCCATACCGACCCAGCTGTCATCATAGAATACATAAGCCAGCTTTCCATGATTATGTACGATGTCAATCAGCTCTTTTGCAAAACCGATAACGAAATTATTGATGAATTCCATCCAGTCAAGCTTATGCCTGTCAGCCGGCATATGTGTCACATGAAACCTGCCCTTGTTGATAAAATCCTCTGCTGTAAGGGTATATCCGTATTGTTCCTTGAATTGATCCAGTGCCGGGGGACTCACCGTAAAATCATAGGAACCCCAATCCGTGAACAGATGCCTGTTCCTTGGATTGCTGCCCCAGATCCATACAAAGTTATAGAACAG
This sequence comes from Bacillota bacterium, assembly GCA_023424995.1. Taxonomy (GTDB): domain Bacteria; phylum Bacillota; class Clostridia; order Lachnospirales; family Lachnospiraceae; genus Mobilitalea. Next base: position 4,371 of record JAFADH010000245.1, read on the forward strand.
GGAAGTAAAACGGACCACCTTTGTATACGGATGCTCCCTGCACCATTGCTCCATCCAATTAAGAAGATATTCCCGGGTCTCTTTATGAATCGGGTCGATCTGCATCAGATGCTCTTTGTCCCATCCGTTCGTCGTATGATTATACATGGATATCTCTTCCCAGATCCGGTATGCCATAAAGCTGACCGTATATTTATGCCAGGGAATGATGTCCTGTATGGTTACGGTTTTATTATCATGATAGGTCCACCGGTCCTCAGGAACCGTCTCCTGGGCGGTACGGTCATATACCTGCCAGTATTTCATGGAATCCGGCGAAGCGTTAATCTGAAACTGCTGGTCAAAAAATCCGTCCATTAATGATATTGTCAGTTCCCTGCCCGTCGCTACCGCCGGATCGGTCACAAGAAAACACTGCTGCAGCTTATCCATATTCCTCTTTGCCCAGGAATTATGGTCCCGGATGATGCAGATGGTGGAATAGATATCATATCCCGCATGAATAATATCTTCGGATAAGACAGTTCCATCACTGTCACGGATAACGTCAGCTCCCCATTTCTCGGCCATTTTTAAAGTCAAAGCCTCGTAACCCGATTCTCCAGGCAAGGTAAAGCTGCCTCTATTCTTTTCCTTGGTCATTACATATTACCTCCAATTTGCATCGTTCAATCAAGTCAGCAAATAATGCCAGTGCAAGTCCCTGGCCCCAGCCCTGTATCCATTCCCTGGGAACATTCCGGTATCCCTCCCGGTCCTTCATGACTGCCGTCCCGCCGGATACATTCAGTACCCTGCCGTCCTTGCTTATGTTCTCCAATATTCCTGTCAAAGCCTTCCGGACATACTTGGAATGCAGCGGATTCCCGTTGTTTATCATAGCTGCCGCTATGCCGCAGGAAGCTGAGATTTCCTCATAAGCCTCCCCGTCGTCCAGAATCGTCCGCCATAAGCCCTGCTCTGTCTGAAGCAGCTTAAGGGCCGCTAACTGGTCTCTGAGGGAGCATTCGACATCCATACACTGAGGGTACAGGAACCAGTCTTTTAATCCCGGCTTTACCTGGGACATGGTATATGCCGCCCAGGCATTGGCCCTTGCCCAGTAGAAGCCGGACATATGGTCCTTGTTGATATTGTTGTAGCCGTGATACCATAGGCCGGTAACCGGATCCTGAAGATATTTGATATGCCAGTAATATTGATTTAATGCATCATTAATCAATTCCTGGTCATTTAATTTCTTACCTACACGAAGCATGAAGAAAGCTGCCATAAATAAGGTGTCAGCCCAGGCCTGCTCCGGAAAATCATTTCCCTTTGATACCGTATGCTGAAGTACACGGTCTCCGAACCGCAATGCATCATCTTTAAGATAATTGATCTTATTCATGACGATATCCCAGTACTTCTGGTCACCCGTGGCATCATACAGGGTAATCAAAACATGTCCCATAGCACAGGTATTCACTGTAAATCCGGGAAGTCCGAGCTCCATATACTCATCCGTCCACGATATAAGGAATTTCAGGTATTCTTCATTCTTTGTAATTTCATACGCCCTGGACACCCCGTAATATGCTACTCCGCAGGGCCAGTCCCAGGTCAGATCCATGGTCATGGTTCTGCGGGTCACCCTGTCGATCACATTCAGGATTTCTTCTTCATTGTAAGATAGCTTTAACATTATATAATCCTCCCCACTGTCATATGAATTCATTAACTTATTGTATCCTTTATCATAAATGAAATCTAATCATAATTAATTTAATATCATGCAATTTCAACCGTAAATCATGTTCATTTTAAAGAATTATTACATTTTCTTATATTATTTTACTTTGTTAATTCCTTAATTATTACGATTATTACTGCATACTGCACAATTTTTTATATTTTTATTTTGTAAATACGATTGAAATTCGTAGGTCAAATCGGTATAATAAATTTAGTTTCAGGATGAATAAAAGGAGGGATCCAATGTCCAGACGCAAGAGACCTGTTATTGAATATCGCCATTATAATCTTCCGCTGCATTTTCCTATTCTGTTGTTGACCGGAGAGCGTTGGAGGATCTCGGATATTAAAAGCGGAAGGCTTCATTTCCATAACTGCCTTGAAATCGGCATCTGCCATTCGGACAGCGGAACCATGGAATTCGAGGATATCCCCATCTCCTTTAAGGAGGGTGATATCACCTGTATTCCCAAGCATCTCGCCCATACAACCTATAGCTCACCCGGAACAGAAAGTTTATGGTCCTATATTTTTGTTGATCCGGAGGAGCTGTTCCGCAATATGTTCAGCAACCAGGTGGTTACCTTTGACCGGCCTATGGCTGCCCATCAGGACTTTCATCTGATCATGAGCCGTGAGGATTATCCCAAGGTGTATTATCTTGCCATGGCTATCATTGATGAGCTTAAAAGCCAGCGGGCTAATTATCAGGCAAGTGCCAAAGGCCTGATGCTTTCCTTATATGTGGAGCTCGTGAGGATCCATTCGAAGATAACGGATAATGCGAAGCAATCCTCAGGAGATGAATCTGTAAAAAAGGCGGAAAACATCAACAGTATAATAAATGCGCTGGAACACATCCAAAATAATTATGCTCAAACCATGAGCATCAATGATCTTGCGGATCTGTGCCACCTTAGTGTCAGTCATTTCCGCAGAACCTTCCATGAAATTATGGGCGCTGCTCCCCTGGACTTCCTGAACAGCACCAGAATCGATGCGGCCTGCTGGCTGTTACGAAGTACGGAAGACTCCATACTTGCTATCTCCGAAAAAGTAGGATTTCATTCCATATCCAGCTTTAACCGCTGCTTTATCAAATTAATGGGTACTCCTCCCAGTGTATGGAGAAAACAGATGCTGTTATCCGATGCAAAATTACCGAAGGCCTCCATTCTGGAATTCGCGGGCTGGATCCGTTGAGCCGGCCCATCAGGAAGCCAATATGCAAAAAACTGCCTCATCCATACCTGTCAGAGATACGGATGAGGCAGCCATAAGTATTATTTAATTAAATCTCTTCAAATCCGTCTTTACCGACGCCGCATACAGGGCAGACCCAATCCTCCGGTACATCTTCCCACCTTGTTTCCGGTGCGATACCGCCATCCGGATCACCTAAAGCCTCGTCATACACATAACCACATGCGGTACACTCATATTTCTTCATATAACAACCTCCATCATAATTTGTTATCAGCGGATGAAACCCGAAAATTATCGGATCGTACTAAGCTCATCCGCTTACCGTGAATATTATTATTGTCGTTACTAATATAGATATACCACAGAATAGGACAAATCTCAATATGGTTATGAAACTTTATCCATATTTTATGTGTCTGTTTTATATGCCGGTATCATTAAATTTTTTATTTCTTTGATAAGAGATTGAATTACTTTATTTTACCACTGCTTTGTCCCGGTGGAACTTTACCGTAATATCAGGTTCCCCTCCGGCTGTGATGCCAGGTAATTGCAGTAATACATCGGATTGATTATCCCCATTTTTATCAAAACTTCCGACAGCAGGATCAATCCACGGTACTTACAGGATCCTGCCGGGTATACGTAAGGTTGTAGGCCGGCAATCCAAAATTAAGGACTCTGTCTCTTTGATCTTCACCAAGATAATAGCTGAGGTGGGGAGGCTGGTTGTAAGCAGAGTTCTGGGCTGCGACCGCCGAGCGGTAGACAGGATCCTGCATCAGGGAATAAATGGTATAGTCTGTGGGCACGGTTGTGGCATAAATTCTAAGCTCAACCGGATCATGTCCGTTGTCTACCGGTACCACCAGCTCTTCCCGCCAGTCTCCTATAAGATCCGCCGCAAGACCGGGGGTATTCTTAGTATAATTATTGGCTCTCGTGCCTTCAAATAAGGCGATCCGATCCATCTCGCCGGTATATTCGTTGTACTTATAGATGGCTTGTGTCCCTTCCGGAGTGCTGGGCTTATAGCCGTCAGGCAGCTCGGAAAGAAGATCCCCATCCCAATAGGAGCTCCAGTTGCACACGAATTCCACCGGCTTGGTCTCGGCAATCACATCACCATATACGTTATAAATCCCGCCAATGGGCGCCTGATCGGGTGTCTCACTGTTCGGATTGCTTGCCCAGATTTCATAACCGGGTCCGGAGGTTATATTAGCCATCATTCCGCGCCCGATATCCTTATCCGCTATATGGTGGCCTACCAGGCGTGCACCTGTTGCGGCATTGCTCAATGCGTAATTTACGGTTACCCTGGTATCTTCCTGGGGTGTAAACAGGTAGAGCTGCGAGGTATCCGGGAAAGCAGCCGTAAGGTGGATAGCATCGGCGTGTCCGAGATTATCGGTATTGTTCACACCGTTTTTCGACCACAAGACGGTACCGTCATGGTCAATGGCGACGGAACCGAGAACAATCTCGTCGTAGCCGTCATTGTCTATGTCTCCGACTGCGGTGTTATGGTTTCCCTTCCCTGCATCCGTGGTACCGCCGGGGATATTGCAGTCCCAGTCAACAGTGAGTATCCCGTTTCTTAGGGTCATTGCCGCCACTTCGGTTCTGTTGTAATAACCTCTGTTTTCAAATATTGCCGGTATTGTCTCCGTGCCGCCGGGGTATTTTTGAATGTAACCAAGATTTGCATTAAACCGTCCCGAGCGATTACCCCAGTTATCCCCCCACTGATCGTGCAGTACGGTGGGATGCGGGTATGCTATGGTATCGATGATTGCACCGGTCAGCCCATCGAACACCGTATAATATTCATTGGCATCAGAGGTGACGTGACCGTTGGACTGGATCTGGGTGCCTTCAAGAGTACGATTGCCTACGACTCCAACAATAGTAGCTTCATCGTTCATATCGAACCTGCCTGCGGCATTGGGTACATACATCCTTGTTCCGTCTCCTGTTTTGATGCCGAACTCGGCTTCGCCGTCCTGGTCCAGATCATAGAATATGAACTGGTTGAAATGTGCCCCGGAGGGTACGGAATGACCCATGTACAGCCGCCATACAGGCGTTCCGTCCATCCTGTAGCAGTCAAATACCGTAGGGGAGGAAGGCCGTTCCGCCTTGCCCGAATCAAATCCGTTGGAAGGGATCCATTTCACAACGATCTCGTATACGCCGTCTCCGTCAATATCCGCAGTACCGCAGTCATTCAGGGTATATGTCGCAAGCTGGTCTGCAATACTCAGGATAGGATCCGGTTTCTGAACCGCAATCGGCAGATAGGATTTTCCGGTCACAGTAAAGGCCGCACTTGTCTCCTGCTTTGTTCCCTGTCTGGATATTACCTGGTATACATCTCCGATCTGACCGTCGGCATCCTGATAGCTTGTTACATTAGAAGCCATTGCACTGTCAAGGGTTGCTGCCAGCGTACCGTTCCGATACAGCTCAAATACGATATCCGTTCCGTCTGCCACCAGCTTATATTCATCCACCAATATGCGCCAGGAGACGAACACGCCTCCGGATGCGGCCGATATTCCGGCCTCGCTTACAATCTCGCCGGATACACTGGGAAGCGCATACAGCCCGCGGTCCAAATTCTCAATGGCACGCTCATACTGGTAGTAGCCCGAGGTATCGCTGCTAAAATAATTGATCCGGTAATATACCCATATATCCTCCGCTATGTAGCCTTCATCCGGTATGACCTTTCCCTTAAATACATAGATGCCTTCCGTGTCTTCGTCAAGATACCCGCCGTTGCTGCCTATTTCCACATAAGTGTTGAGCCGTTGGGTATCTCCTGCGGCCGGTATCCATTCCTCCACCCTGAAGTATTTTGTCTGGCCGCTGCTCAGCTTTACCCTGGTTTCTTTTGGCCAGGTATATTTTGAAGGGTCCGCACCGGTGGGGTCAAAATCGTTAAAATCAGTCAGTTCAAGGGCATCCACATCCAGAGCCGCCGTTACATAATGCTTTTCTATATAATTCACCTTATAAGCCGCCGTCAGCCCTTTGGGATTCTCCAGCTCGGAAAGCCCGGTCAATTCAGCTGTCCATGTATATTCACCGTAGCGGTTCCTGTCGAACTCCGGACAGGTCCATTGACCTGTATTTACCACGCCGGAAGTACTGCCGTCGCCTAATTTGACCGTAACACTGGCCGGGTGCACATAGCTGTCCCATTCACTTGCCGAGACGGTAGCCGTAGCAGGAGTTACGATTTCAACGATATCATTTGCCGCCGGATTCTGATACTTTACACCAATATTATCCATACCGAAGATACCGCGTCCGTTCCAGCCGCCCACACCGATTCTGGCGGCATTGACCGCAGAAGCATAGATACCGGTTGTGTCTTCGAACAAAACCGTGTCCGGATCTGCTTTGGAGGTTATCTTAAGTTTTGCCGTATGGGCAAAATAATCGAAATCAACAGTAACATTATACCAGGTGCTTCCGTCTGCTATGACGCCCGTACCGGCAGCTGAATTCTTCGGAATGACCTCTGCCAGACTCTCTCCGGAAGTTACCGCGGACCAGTCAGCCAGGACATTCTGCCCCTGGTTGTAATACTTTATCTCCATGTCACTGCCGAATTGCAGTCCGAAATACGGGAATGTATTCGCAGAAGAAATGAATACGATCTCTCCCATCTGTCCGCTCGGAGCACTCTGGGGCATATAGTCAAAGGATACCCTGGCCCCTTTCCGGCTTTCATTGCTCAGCCCGGGCATGCTCTGCATGCGCCAGTTGGCATTATTGGCATCCACAAGCATGTAATAATTGCCGTCGGCATCCGTCCTGTGATACAAGGCGGGAGCTCCTGTACCGCTCTGTGCATGGACATCCTTGCCTAAACCGCTGCCCGGCCACACTCCCAGGGTAAAATCGTAGAACAAATCATAATCTTCGGAAGTATCACCGGTGACGGCAGACGAAGGCACCCATTGTAATGAATTTATTATGAATGCCGTAATAAGTAATACAGAAATAACTTTCATTTTTGTTTTATTGACCATTCTCTTATTATGGTGTATCCCGCAGATACACCAATGCACTCCTTTCTTGAATAAATTTAATAAATTCCGGATTTTTATTGCTTTCTGCAAACCACCTCCATAAGAACAAATTCATCCTTCATTACATGATTTTAATGCCTTCTTCCTCCTCTCTTTTTTGATGGAATATTATGAATCCATCTAAATATTCCATATATTACTTCTTTTTGTATTTATTTTACATTCTAGCTAAATATTAGCTTAACAGAATTAGTTTGAATTTCTATGCATTTTGATTAAAAAACTACTTAATTTCAACTTTTATTCATGAATAATTCAAATGATCCGAAGTCTGAATTCTTCATATAAAGGGATGATCAAGCAAAAAAATATGAATGAGGCTATCCTTACGTAATCATCCCATATTCCGTTAAGAAGAATTCCCCAAAAGAAAAACAGCCGGATACTTTTATATACTCCCTCTTGCTGCAGGCAGTTTAAATAATAAAAACTGTTTGCCGCAAGAGGCGCATATTACAAAGTACCCGGCTGTTTTTCTTTAAGCCGGTTATTAGTATTTTTTACTTGATTGTTATTTATCCGGCGGTATCGCTCCGACTGCCGCAGCCGCGCTATTTTACTGCCGCCTTTACATGAAGAACACTGCAGGGCGGTATATTGATGATTATTCTTCCCTGCTCGATCCTGTAATTTTCAAATTTCTGAAGCTTCACGGCCTCAGGATTATCAAAGGTATTATATGCTCCCATATCTCCGGTGAGAATCTCCGCTTCTACGGAAGAAACCGCTTTATCCAGAAGCTCCGTCTCTATTTCAAAGGTTTCATCCAGAGACAGATTATTCAACGTAATATGAATGCCGCCCTCCTGATCCTCGGAGACCGACTCATGCAGATTAGGCACTTTGCCGTTGTCGGTACCTACTTCCTTTGTATCAATATAGCTGTCGATCAAGGTGCTTTCCTGATGATCCTTATAAAGCTTAAATACATAATAGGTAGGGGTCAAAATCATCCCGGCACCCTCCGTAAGCACTAAAGATTGCAGGACATTCACCAGCTGGGCGATATTCGCCATCTTAACTCTGTCGCAATGTTTGTTGAAGATATTAAGATTGATCCCGGCTACAAGAGCATCCCTCATGGTGCTTTGCTGGTACAGGAAGCCGGGGTTGGTTCCCTTCTCCACATTATACCAGGTTCCCCATTCATCTACGATCAGCGCTACCTTCTTATCAGGGTCATATTTGCTCATGATCCGGTCATGTCTGGTTATTAATTCCTCCATATAGAGGGTCCTTTTTAAAGTTGTATACCATTCTTCCCCGGTAAAACCGGTAGCATTCCCCTTATCCTTCCAGATGCCGGTGGGAAGTGTGTAATAATGGAGAGATAATCCGTTCATATGGTTACCTGCCGCCTTCATCAATACCTCGGTCCAGTTATAATCATCCACATTGGCTCCGCAGGCAATCCTGAACAGCTTATTATCGCCGTAATTTCTGCAGTAGGTCTGATATCTGCGGTATTCATTGGCATAATACTCGGGAGTCATGTTACCTCCGCAGCCCCAGCTTTCATTACCGACACCAAAATACGTAACCTTCCAGGGCTCCTTCCTTCCGTTTGCTTCCCGCAAAGCAGCCATCGGCGATAACCCGTCAAAGGTCATGTATTCGATCCATTCCGACATCTCGCTGACCGTACCGCTGCCGACATTTCCGTTGATATACGGTTCACACCCGATCTGTTCGCATAATTCCAGGAATTCATGGGTACCAAAGCTGTTGTCCTCCACTACTCCGCCCCAGTGGGTATTGACCATCTTCTTGCGTGCCTCTTTGGGACCGATCCCATCCTTCCAATGGTATTCGTCAGCAAAGCACCCGCCCGGCCACCGCAGAACCGGCAGCTTAATATTCCTGAGGGCTTCCACAACGTCCTTTCTCATACCCTTCACATTAGGTATCTCGGAATCTTCGCCCACATACAGTCCTTCGTAGATGCATCTTCCCAGATGCTCCGAGAAGTGACCGTAGATCTCTTTGTTGATCTTCCCCAATTTCTTGCCGGGATTAATTTTAAATCTGATCATTATAAATCCTCTCCTATAAAATTAATGATTGTACTATATTGTATCTTATGGTATATACCATATCACATTTGCCGCATATTATAATTGATTTATCTAATCATTTAACTGATTTAATTTACCCGTTTATCATTATCACCCGATAATCGAATGACTGTAACCGAATGCTTTACAAATTCATACTCGAAGGAGCCTTCCTTAATGACCATCATCTTTTCCTGAGGAATAACAGCCTCCGGTTCAGCAAAGCCGTTCATGGCTTCCAATTCATAACCTTCCATGGAATGGATACAGCCCTTCACCGGATTGGTGTTCTTAACTTCAATCGCTGTCCTCAGATCCCGGTCCGTCACATTAACCGCTTTTATTATAATGTCTCCCGTCTTCTCTTCTATACTGGCTGAGTAATACAGGGGCTCGATTACTGCCGGCTGATTAAAAACCTTATGATAGTCCTGTCCGTCTACCCGGGTCTGTATATTCCGTCCCGCAACCCTAAGCTCATAAAGATATTCCCTGTCCTGTTCCATGGAGAATTGATATTGGCTCAGGACAGAATTCCTTCCGCCGATATTCTCTCCTATGATATTATCCTGATTCTGCCAGCCTCCCAGCTCCCAGATGCATTTATTCTTATCATCCTTCCTGCCGAAATTAATCCGAAAGCCCTTCAGCCCTTCCTTTTTCTCAGCTCTCAGCCGGACCGTATAATTATTGCAGCTGATATCGGCAAGTACTTTCGCCTGGTCTTTGTCCAGTGTACAGGAGCCAAGGCTTTGTATCTCCCCGGTATCCTCATTGGTTATGGAAATATCATAACATTCCATCACGGACTGGTTGGATTCCAGTACGATTTTGCCGCTGATCCGGTCCGGTTCTCCGGTTATCATAATATTCTCCGGTACTTCCTCCGCACTGATCTCCAATAACCGGTCACCCTGATGATGCATGAACAGCTTCTGCACATAATAATTCGCCGTTCCGTATACCTGATGGTTGTTGAACCAGATCAGATCGGGCCTCCAATTCACATAATCCGCGTTGCACAGCATGGGAGCGTAGCATGCCAAAGCCACTGCTTTTGCATTCCTCTCAAGTCCTGTCATGTAGGATGCTTCTACTAAGGCATTATAGAAAGTATTGCCCCAGGAAGCATATTCTCCCAGGAATACCTTCGGATCCTCCTTAAGAAAGCTGTCATATCTGTGATGATTTGCCAGGAACCATTCCGGTGCACAGTAATAATGTTCATCCACCAGGTCGGAACGATTCTCACGGGCTGACCGCCATCCCCTGTCATATTCTCCTCCGGCTGCAAACGGCCCGCTGGTATTGATGATCTTGATCCCGGGATATCTCTCCTTAACTGCCTTATGAATAACAGCATACCGCTCAAAGAAGTCCTCTCCCACCTCTTCATTGCCGATTCCCATATATTCCAGCTGAAAGGGCTCCTCATGTCCTAATTCAATACGCTTCCTCCCCCATGGGGTGGAGCTGTCCCCGCCGGCAAATTCAATCAGGTCAAGTGCGTCATCAATCCAGGGCTTAAGCTTGTCCATGGGCGCAGCCCTGTGATGATGGGGATCATAGCCGGCCGGCAGCACCGGAATGGGCTTTGCCCCGATGTCTTCACAGAATTGGAAATATTCAAAGAAGCCAAGGCCGAGAGTCTGATTATACCCCCAGTTGCTTCTCCTTGCGGGCCTGTCCTCCAGGGGTCCTATGGTGTTCTTCCAGCGGTACTGGGAATCCCTCACATCCGCATCCAGCGAACCGTCATGAACAAGACATCCGCCGGGGAATCTCATGAACTTCGGCTTAAGCTGCGCCAGCTTCTCCGCAATATCCTTCCTCATGCCGTTTTTCCTGCCTTTGAAGGTATCCTTGGGAAACAGGGATACAAAATCGAAATACACCTTCCCCCTTCCCTGCACGGTCAGTGCCAGCCGCCCGCTGTGATCCGTACACGGGGCTGTAAGCTCCAGCTCATATTTGGTCCATTCCTGGCTGAGGAATATCTCCCGTGAAGCATATTCCTCCCCTTCCTTATTCCGTAAGGAGACACGGACCGGCTGCTCCGGATCCTGCTCCCTCTTGGCATAGCAGGTAAAATAATAAGCGGCTCCCTTCTCCAGGGGAATTCCGGTGTTGAAGCCAAGATTCTGTACGCCCACATCCTTGCCGGGAAATATAACATCCACCGCCAGATAATGAGGATTTTTATTGCTGACCGGCTTCCCTGTCTCTATGAGAAGTCTGGCTTCCCCGTCCCTCTCTATCTTCTCCCAGGCAGTCAGCCCATGATAACCGGGATTGTCAATGGGTGCGAACTCAAAGGATCTGTTTTGCACCAGCTCGGCATACAGGCCGCCGTCGGCGGCATGGTTCAGATCCTCGAAGAATATCCCGAACAGATCCCCCAGATGGTCTCCTTTTTTTCCTGCATCAATTTGAATTTTCATGTTTGCTCCATTCCTCTGCCGGAGGGCAGCATATACAGATGATATTATTATTCAGATCAATCATATCACATCAATCTCATAAACCAATTGATTTATCCTATTATCAAACTGATCTATATACTGATTTTACTTGTTTTCCAGCTGATATATAAGCTTACCCGGCTTCGCTGTCCCATAGAACGGACCGGTTATTCCTTGACCGAGCCCAGCAGCACACCCTGTACAAAGTATTTCTGTGCAAAGGGATATGCTATAATCATGGGAATCGAGGACAGAACCATGGCTGCAAGCTCAATAGTCTTGGAATTGACCACCCCGTTCCCCAAGCGTGCATTGCTGAGCAGGTTCGCGATCTCCGCACTGTTGGCCATGGCACTGTTCGCCAGCTGCTCCGAGGCATTATAGCTCCTGATCAGCTTCAGGATGTAGTATTGGAGAGTCTGCAGATCAGGATTCTGAGTGTAGTAAAGTGTCGCCGTATAATCATTCCATACACCGACTGCCGTAAATACACACAGGGCAGCAAGCACAGGCTTCGACAAGGGCATGACGATGCGCGAGTATATGGTGAACTCGCTCGCACCGTCAAGCTTTGCGGATTCGAATAAGGAATCGGGCAATGCCTTAAAATTAGTGTTGAAAATTATAACATTATAAAAACCGCCGAATAAGGACGGTAAGATATATACCCAGAAGCTGTCGTACATATTCAGCCTGCTGACCAGCAGGAAAAAGGGGATAACTCCTCCGTGGAAATACATACTGACAAAGCCGAGTACGGTATAAAATTTCTTTCCGTTCAGATACGGACGGGAATATGCATAAGCAAACATGGAGGTAAAAAATGTGGAACCAAGGGTCACTATAACGGTACGTGAAACAGTAACGAGGAATGCCTTTATAACAGCATTGTCATGGATAACGGTCTTCCAGCTTTCTATGGAGAACTCCGCCGGCCACAGGGAAGAAAAGCCCCTCAATATCGAGTCTCCGGTGTTAAGTGAATTAATGACCGCATAATAAAAGGGATATAGGGATATCAGGATAATACCGCTCATAATGCACACATTAACATAATTGAATATCCTGTCTTTAATTAATTTGCCTTGTACCATATCCGCGTGTTCTCCTTTCTAGAATAATCCTGAGTTGGTAAGTTTTTTGGAAGCAAAATTAGCCAGTATAAGTAAAAGTACTGCAAACACGGATTTCATAAGCGAAACCGCGGCACCTATGCCGAATTGGAATTGCTGCAGGCCGACTTGGTATACATAGGTATCGATAACCTGGCTCATGGGTGCATTCAGGACATTCTGAAATACATATATCTGTGTAAAATTATTATTCAGCATACCCGCAACCGCAAAAATCAACATGATCATAACGGTAGGCAGAATACCCGGCAGTGTCACAAAGCGCATCCGTTTCCAGCGGTTTGCGCCGTCAATGGTCGCCGCTTCATATAACACCGGGTCAATGCCCGCTATTGCGGCAAGGTACAGGATGGCGCCCCAGCCCAGGTCCTTAAACAACCCCGTGATGATAGCCACTCCCCAGAAATATTTCGGATCAGCCAGGAAAAGAACCGGATCCTTAACAAGACCTGTTCCCGTCAGTATGTTATTGATGATACCCTCCGGCTGCATCAGATTGATGCAGAGTCCGCCGAATACCACCCAGCTTAAAAAGTGGGGCATATAGGTCACGGTCTGCACCAGGGATTTGAACTTGCGGCTGCGAAGCTCATTCAAAAGAAGCGCAAACAATATTACGGTGATGATGGATATAAACTGCCCGATCAGATTGATGCCAAGCGTATTTCTTATCATGGACCAGAACTGCGTGCTTTTAAAAACCTGCCTGAAATTAAAAAAGTCGTTCCACTTTGATGTAAATATGCCCAGGAAACCCATTGAGGCCTTATAATTCTTAAATGCAATGATAAGTCCAAAGAGCGGTATGATGCTGAAAACCATCATGATAACCGATCCCGGAAGCAGCATGCCGTGCAGTTCGGCCTGTGTCCTCATATTCCTGCCTATGGCCTTCGAATGTGTTTTTTTCCTCCCGGCTTTAATGTTATGCTCCATGCCTTTCAATCCTTCCTCTATTTATAAAAAACGGCGGTAAGATGCACCGCCGTTTTGTTGATTTAGTTTATCGGCTTTAATGTGTAACCTAATTCCTTATAGTTCTCCTGGACCACCTGATCGATATATTCATCCACCTTGGGCAGCCCCAGTTTATCCAGCTGCGCAAGCAGCGCTTCAAACCGGGCATCAAAATCACTGTCGGTTGCCTGAAGAATTATATTGGCAAGCTCGGTGCCTGCATAGGACTTAACCTCAGTCGTTATAGTCAAAATCTCCTGGTCGCTTTCGATATAACCGCCGGGCAGCTCATCCAGTGCCGCGGAATCATATTTGTAGGTAGCTTCATTCGCACCGTACGCGCACTGCGGCACAATACCTCCGTCATTGCTGGGATCCATGAATTTCTGGTCGTAATTCTGGTTGGCAAAAGCCCAGAAGGCACCCAGGCCCGTGACGCCTGCATTGTTGGATTTCTGTGTCCCTTCCTCCGTCTTTATATAAAGTCCGTCCGGAGTAACGGTGAAATCCACATCCTTCTCACCATAAGCCCATGTTGTAAGTCCTTCCTCACTTGACATATAATCCAGGAATCTGGCAACTGCCTCGGGATTCTTGGTATCCTTGGATATAAAGGTCTGCAGCCAGCCGCGGCCTACCGTACTGTTCGTCGGAAGAACGGGAGTTTCTCCGCCGTCGGAAAGTATTACACCGGGGGTATACCATTCCCCTTCAAAGGCAAAACCGGTATTGGCGGTATTGCCGACAAAGGCGAATACCCGGCCGGAACGGCAGGCTGCCTCATTCGCCGCATCATCCATGGTAAAGGTATTGGCATCCAGATAACCCAGCCGGGCACACTGATTAAGGAACGCTACGGCGTGCCTGAATTGGTCATTATAATACAAGCTGCGGTAATTGCCGTCCTCGTTCAAGGGCATGCCGCCGAACATCATGGCTAACGTTCCCACACCCCCGCCGTCACTTTTCCAGCCATTGCCCTGGAAGCCGCTTCCGTTAGGAAGAATCGGGATTACACTTGCATTATTCACCGTAAGTCCGGCTTGCTTTACCTTCTCCAGCGCAGCCAGCAGTCCGCTTTCCGTCTTCACGTCATCCTCGGTTATCCCTAACTGGTCCATTATGGTTTTATTAAAGATAATGCCGTTATTGCTGCGATAATCGGTAGACTCCCACAGCTCCCGGGTAGCCGGATTCAATCCCCATATCTCACGGTTTTCAGGCGATCTGATATGGCTGGGGAATGCATACCAGCCGCCGTCCCGGGCAACCAGCTTCTCCTTGACATCACCCGGAAATCCGCCGTTTATAATATGGCTGTCCGGCATGTAGGTTTCAAAGAATTCCTGGATATTCCACACCAGACCGGCATCAATCATATCCTTGATCAACGTTCCGTTGGTAAATGTGATCAAATCCGGCAATTCTCCGTTAACGATCATAAGATTGAGTTTTGTATCAGGGTCTTCCGCAGGGGTGGAAGCCGATACCGTAACATTCGTTGCATCCGTTACGGTCTTCATGACATACTGGCTTTCATCCCATTTGGAAGGTACGACGCCGACACTTAAGAACCAGGATATATCTGTTTTTTCCGTACCTCCGGTATTACCCTGGGGTGCGCCCGGGGTGGCAGTTGCACCGGATGATCCGGGATCGGCTGTCTTACCGGTGCAGCCGGCAAGAAGAATACTTAAGCTTAACAGCGCCCCAATAAACTTTAAACTGCGTCTTTTCATGCTTTCTCCTCCTTAATAATACGAATTTACTTTATATGTGCATTCAATAAATGCATGTACATAATAACCAATATAACGGTTAATAGATATGAATTTTTATTCGATTTTTATGTGTTATTTTTCGAACCCTTCACCTGAGACTGTTAAAACATCACAATGGATGGTATACTATATACGACAAACGGATCAATCTGTAATAAAACGGATAAATACAGCCGCCATCGGGAGTGAGTGTTATAGCCATGAAAAACAAAAGTAAAAAAAGCATGCAGAGAACCTATTATCTATTATGTGTTTTTATATTTACGATTACCCTGCTATCCTTTTGTACCCAGCTTTTAATCATGCGGCGTATGCTGTTTACCAACACCGGGCAGCTATTGAAGGCAGCTCACCGGCAAAGCTTTGAAAACATTGAGCAATATCTTGATAATGTGGAAAACGTTGCCATATCACTGGGTTATAACGCATCCGTACAATACTACTTAAAGGAATCCGATCCTGTTAAGCGTCTTTCCCTGTATTCTGACGTGCAAACCGTCTTCTCGGGCTTCTCCATGTCGCAGAGTGATATGCAGGGCTTTGCCATATATGACAAAGCCGGCAGTTTTATTGTTTCCAACGGCAGGAATTACCAGGCAATTATACAGGATGACACCATCAGCCCGAGCAGCCGCATTACCTATTCCAGCTTTTATCCTTCCAGTCCGTATATCGGTATTACCGTGCCTTATTATATCATGACCATCCCTGTGCTGGATTCCAATTCAATAGTGATCTCAAACAATCGAATCGGAACTATTGTATTCACAATGAACCAGACCTACATTAAATCCCAGGTGGATACGGGAAACCAATTAAAGGGCTGCAATATGTTTATAATAGATGCGGAGGGGCATGAGATCGCAGGACTCGGCCAGGCTGTCCGGCTGGGTGATGACCTTAAGCAGGACGGGTCTTATGTAGTAAATGAGAATACCTTTCATAATGGCTGGAAGCTTATTACATTTTTTGAAAAAGGAGTCATCGCCGATAATATGATGCCCCTTTTATTTATTGTTATTGTGAGCTCCCTGCTTAATGTCTCATTGGTTTTAACCTTTGTCTTTTTTCTTTCCAGGCAATTCATCAGCCCGATCAACCATATCAGCCATTTCATGAAGGAGGTGTCCCGAAGCGTGTCGGAGAATATCGTTAAGAAGGTGCAGCCTTATCATCTGCCCAGGAAATGGAACTATGACGAACTGGCATCCATGGCTGGCGCCATGAACGGTATGCTTCAATCCCTGGATGAAAAGACCGCGGCCCTGCTGAATAAGGAAAAGCAGTATTACGAGGTGGTCCTGTCCCGTCACAAGACCGAGATATTAGCCTACCGCAACCAGATCAATCCCCATTTTCTCTATAATACCTTCGAATGCATTAAAGGGATTGCATTAAGCCGTAATGCTCCCGAGATCGCCGAGATCAGCCAGGCCTTATCCCAGATGTTCCGGTATGCTGTCAAAGGAGAGGACTTTGTAACTATTAACGACGAGCTGACGCACATGAAGGAATATGCATTGATTATCCATTACCGCTTTATGGGACGTATGTCCATAAATATTGACGCAAAGAAGGATACCCTGGCTTTTTATATGCCGCGCCTCATCCTCCAGCCCATTGTGGAGAATGCGGTATTCCATGGGTTGGAAAAACAGATTCAACCGGGCAGAATCGATGTGTCTGTTTTTGAGGAGAATGACTTTATTCATATTAAGGTATCGGATAACGGGCTGGGTATGGATCCCCAGACCGTGGAACAGGTGGTACGCAGCCTGGAAAACCGCTCCAATGACAATGGGATTGGCCTGTCCAATATCGCTCATCGTTTACGCCTTTATTATTCCGACCTTTGCCATATTAAGATTACCAGTATACTGGGCTCAGGTACCACTATTGAATTGATACTGCCGGCCAGAAGGGAGGTTATAGAGAATGTATAGAGTAGTTATTGCAGATGATGAACCCTGGGTCGTATACAGCCTGATGCACAGCATTGACTGGGAAACACAAGGGTTTACCATCTGCGCCACAGCAGATAACGGACCTCAGGCCCTGGAAAAGTGTCTGTCGCTGCACCCGGATGTATTATTCAGCGACATCCGGATGCCCGGACTGGACGGACTGGAAGTATTGGAAAAGCTGCGTAATGAGCTGCCGGATATCGAAGTAGTGCTTATCAGCGGATATGCGGAATTCAGCTATGCACAGCAGGCCGTCCGCCATGGAGCGGTGGATTATCTCATAAAGCCGGTATCAGCCGGGCAGCACACCGAATTACTGGAACGGTTGAAGGACCGGCTGGACAGGAAGTCCCGTACCGTCTTAAGTGACGCATATTTCGCCCTGCTGGCTGAGGATGATATGCTCAGTGTTACGGAGTGGGCCGGATACTGTTCCCAAAGCATATCTTATCCCCATTACCGCTTTATTACCTTCTCAAGCTCTGCGCAGGATCCGTCAGATTGGCAGAAGGAATATTGGCTGCCGGAGCTGGGCCAATTGATATTCCGTACGGGACGAAACAAATATTCCGCTCTTATCGGATATGTTTCGGAGAAATCATATAAGGATTGGTATGATAAATTCATTAAGGGAAAATCAGGCTGTATCGGCATAAGTAATGAAGAAAACAGTAATTATCCCTTCTCCGGCCTTCACAAACAGGCCGATATCGCTTATTACACAGCCAAGCTGGCAGGAGCCGTAGCACCTCTGCTTTACCGTAAGGAAGCTCCGCACAGCCTGGAACTGCAGATATCCGAATATGTCAACTTAACTGAGAATGCATTAAAAACAAACGACATCGGCATGTGCAATACGATGCTTTCACAGATAGGCCAATTATGTAATGGATTGATGCTTGACCGGGCAGCAGATATCTTCAACACATTGATTATCCTGCTGAAACGGCACCGGCCATCGGATACCGATGCCCTTGAACCGTACGGTTACCGGCGCCTGGCTTCGGAGTTCATGGATATGGAAGCTATGTTTGACTTTCTCAGACAAAATCTCCAGGCTCCTGACTGCGTGGTTTTGTCTGAGTTCCTGGGACAGAACGTCCTGCAATACATTGATGAGCATTATACGGAGGAGCTGTATTTGCCTGAGCTTGCCTCCCATTATCATTTTTCTCCTAGTTACTTCAGCACACTCTTTAAAAAGCATACCGGAATTACATTGACACGATATATTACAGCCAAGCGTATCGCATTGGCCAAACAATTGCTTAGTGAAAGTAATTTGTCCATTCAGGATATTGTCGAACGGATCGGATATAATGATTATTTTCAGTTTATCAAGATATTTAAACGGGAGGTAGGTATAACACCCGGACATTACCGGGGCAAATAGACCATTATATATAAAACGGAAATAAGACAGGCTGTGATCCATGGCTTATTTCCGTTTTATTATTTAATGGCGGTTATTGTATTAACGGCTCTGCCCCGGATAGCTGTCAATAAGCTTTACGTTGGCTTTTGCAGCTTAAAATGTTCGTATCCGGAATATCCGGTACTATATTTGCACCGGTTTCGTTGTCCTGAGTATCCCTGCAATTCTTCCCGTTTCATCCCGGTCATCAGCCTCAAATCTCACGGTTACCGTATTGTCCTCCCCGTACAGCTCTCTCGGGATAAGATATGTCCGCTGCGTCAGTTCCCGCCAGGATTTATTCTCCCTAAGTTCACGGGTAAGCAGCGTATCATTAATGTATACATTGAAACCGTCCCGGCAGCCGCCCGGCATATAAACGAATTGCAGACAGGTGTCCTCATGGGTATGAACTTTCATCTCATAGCTGAACCAGCCGCCGCTCCATGCATAACGGTAGCGGAATCCGTCCCGGTCGCCTGCTTCCGTATCCTTGCCATGGATGTGATGGGATAGCTCATATTGGTCATTTCCCATCTGTACCAGATCTATCTCCGCTGCTTTTTCCTTCTCAGCCTGCCGTTTTGCAATAATATAATTCTGCAATTCGGTCGAATTTTCTTCTACCAAGGTCCAGTAGATCCCATATCTTTGTGTGTGCTGCCGGTAATGCGGAGTAAAGCACAGATTATCATCCTCATCGGTTCCCTTCAGCCTGAACTCCATCCTGCCCTCCGTCTTGATGAGATTATAAGCGATATTTTCCTTCCAGTCAGAGATGCTTTTTCCTTTAATGATCAGATAATCCTTGACGCCTTCCTGCTTTCTCGGAATACTTACCATTACTCCTGTAATTGATGTCTCCAGGCTCTCCGTACCCAGACCGGCACTTAATACTACGGGCCCGTAAGTAAAGGCGGCTGCATTGCTATTGTCAGGAAGTGCCGCTAAACGCACTTCTATCTCAAAGGTTATCACGATTTTGTCATTGTCATTCCAGTTTCTGCTTATTAATGCATATCCTCTCTCCTCCGTATAGACGGCAGGCCGGTCATTGACGGACAGTACACAGCCCTTAGCCCAGGAAGGAAGCCTGAGGCTTAAAGTGAACCGGGTCTCCCCTTCCGTATGAATATGAAAGGAGGACCGATCCGTATTGGGGATATCCGTGTCCTGAAGAATCGTTACCTGCTTTTCCTCCCAGCTTAATTCTGACGCCAGATACATATTCACAATAAGCTTTTCACCCTCATAATAATAAATACTGTCATTCAGCTTAGAGAAGTTCTCCATCCCCGTGCCGGTGCAGCACCAGAAATGGTCAAAGGGTGAGCTGTATACTTTAAAATACCCGCTGGCCATGGGTTGAAAGTATGTGGTCATGCCGGTTACCGGATTCTGAGAGGAAAGAATGGCATTCACAAAGGTATTCTCATAAAAATCCGCGTATTTCCTGTCTCCGGTAAGCCGGAACAGGCCTTTGGACAGCTTCAGCATATTATAGGTATTGCAGGTTTCGCAGTTGTATTCCGTCCTCTCCGCATCCAGAATATCCGGTTCTCCGAAATGCTCCCATTCACTGTTCCCTCCGGTCACGTAACTGTGCTTCTCCGTCACCATATCCCAGAACCTTCTGCTTGCCTCCAGATAGAAGGCTTCGCTTTCACCGTAAACAATATACCGGTTCAGCGCACCGAGAAACTTCGGTATGGTGGTATTGGCATGTCTGTTATTTAAGACATCCCTGCCCTCGTGAATCTGCGTGAACAGCGCGGTTTCATCAAATTTATGGGCAGCGATACCGTATTTATGGCATCCCGTTAACTTATAAAGCTCATACAGGCAGTCATTCATGCCGCCGTATTCAACAGACAGCACCTTGTCCTGAATCTCAGGTGTCCACAGATCAGTTCTTGCATATACCCAGTCCCCAAGCCCGGATACGATGTTCAATGCAGTTTCATTATCCGTAAGGGAATAGACCGTGTTTAACCCGGATATCAGCTTATGCATGGTATACCAGGGAACCCATACGGGTCTGCCCGTCTCCACCCGGTCGAAGAATTCCTCCGGGAAGGCGGAGAGATATCCGCTCTCAAACTGGCAGAGGGATAATTCCTCCAATATATATTGTAACCTTTGATAAACTGTGCTATCTTTGGTAGTAGCGTACACCTGTGCCAGGGCGGACAGATAATGTCCCATGGTATGTCCGCGTATCTCCGTATCCTCCCAGCCCGAATAATTTTCTGCCTTGGGAAGCAGGCCCTTCGTCTTGCGGAAGCAGGACAATAGCCGGTCGCTGTCAAAGGACATGAGATAGCTTATTTCTTTTTGAAAAGCATTCAACAGATAAGGATCCCGAAGCCTGACCCGGGATTGCTTAAAAGAATCAATCATAATACCGTTCCTCCTCATAGTTTATTACAGAACTTATATCCATCGCTGATCTGCAGGATAATAATTCACATAAAGCAAGCTCTTTAATCCGAGTATAATAAACCTGATTGATAAAGAAAATAGCTTTTATACAGAATAGGTGGTAAAAGGTCATATGTTATATTATGAATTATTACTCAGCAAGCCTCTGCAGTATAATCTGACAGGGAAATTCCAGGCCCCTTCGCCTGATTGGATGCATTTTGCACGATATATGCAGGATTACGAATTAATTGTGGTTACGGAGGGAACAGCATATCTGCGATTAAATAATAAGGAGTATGAGCTTCGCAAGGGTGAATTTCTCATATTCCCGCCTTCGGCAAAGCAGGCCGGATACAGGAAAAGCAGCTGCGCCTTCTATTGGCTGCACTTTTCCTGCGATCATCCTGTAGGCACTAAGGTAACGGATGAATTTCCAAAAGAACAGCCGGATGACACCATATATGTTCCGGAGCACGGAAGAATCGAGAATCCTGAGAAGCTTATCATCATGATGAAGCATCTCCAGGATAATGTGCGAAGCTATCATAACAGTGTTCATAATAATTATGTATGCACCACCATACTAAGCGAGATATACAGCCAGTTCCTGGCTAAGGCAGGTAAGGAGAATGCTTCCCTGAAGAGAAAGCAGCTTGTTAACGACATACAGGATTATATCCAGTGGAACCGCAACAGTGATTTAAAGGTATCCCATATCGCAGAACATTTCGGATACAACCAGAGATATCTGACCACCTTATTCAGCACAGTTGCCGGAATACCCTTGAAGCAGTATATTATCCGGGAAAAGATAGAGCTGGCCAAGTTCCTGCTATGTGATACCAATGCTGCCATCAGTGAGATCGCATACCGGAGCGGCTTCCAGGACAGTCATGGCTTTATGAAGGTTTTTAAGAAAAGCGTAGGTCTGACACCTACCCAGTACAGGAATGCCTATGCATCAAGGCTGTTGTATTATAAGTAATATTATGTTTAGCGATATCCCGGATTGCAAACATGAATTGATGAACATATGACAAATGACCACTTTATATTTAACGAAGGAAAGAATGCCAAATGAGAAGAAAATTTCTAGTTACTTTTTTTATATTGTGTTCTTTGTTCTTAATCTATTATTTTTTAAGATATAACGTTTTCCATCCTGTTATGAGATTATCAATTAATGAAATTAACAATATACAATTAAATAATACAACATATGATATTTTAAATGATAAGCCTTTTATTCAGGAGTTTATTACTGCATATAATAAAGCCAAATTAAATAAAGAACAGGAATTAAGTACAACGCCTGATTTTACACTTATCATTAACCTTACTAATGGAGAAGTTATTAGAATTCAGGATGGGGATACTACGTATTGTTATATTGAATACAATAATAAATCAGTTATTGTATATTCACCTGACCTGATTAAATTAATTGAGAGTATAAACAAGTAAAACCCCAAAAGACATATCATGGACTTGAACCCATAAATTTACACCGAAGTCAGGCGCACTATTTATTAGAAGACCGCTCCGATTTATATCGAAGCGGTCTTCTAACGGTAACATATTTTAGTATTGATAATCTACTTGGTCTCCAGGATATACTGGTTCAGTATGCTTTCCAGCATCTCCTGCCTGCCTGAGGTATTGGGCGTGGTGCCGTTCTTTAATGCGTAGGCCTCCAGCTCCTTGAAGCCAGCCTTGCCATCTACGATATCCTTACCGATACCAGTCTTATAGCTTGCATAGCGCTCTTCCTTGAACTTCTCGAATACACCGTCTTCCAGAAGCTTGGCAGCAACCTTTAAGCCCTTGGCAAAGGCGTCCATACCGGCGATGTAAGCATAGAATAAATCATCATCCTGGAAGGAACCACGGCGTACCTTGGAGTCAAAGTTCAGACCGCCCTTGGTAAAGCCGCCGTCCAGCAAAATCTCATACATAGCCAAGGTTGTATCATAAAGGCTGGTAGGGAATTGATCCGTATCCCATCCAAGCAGAGGATCACCGGTATTGGCATCTACGCTGCCGAGGGCACCGTTGATCCGGCTCATATTTAATTCATGCTGGAAGGTATGCTGAGCCAGCGTTGCATGGTTTGCTTCGATATTTAACTTGAAATAATCCTGCAGATTATACTTTCTGAGGAAAGAAATCACTGTTGCGGCGTCAAAATCATACTGATGCTTGGTAGGCTCCTTCGGCTTGGGCTCGATTAAAAGCTGTCCGGTAAATCCGATTTCCTTAGCATAATCAACTGCCATCTGAAGTAATCTTGCCAGGTTATCCAATTCTAATCCGGTATCGGTGTTGAGTAATGTCTCATAACCTTCACGTCCGCCCCAGAATACATAATTTACACCGCCAAGATCCTTGGTGATCTCCATCGCTTTCTTAATCTGTGCCGCCGTATAAGCAAAAACGGTTGCATTGCAGGAAGTGGATGCGCCATGGACAAATCTGTCATCGCTGAAGGCATTGGTGGTACCCCACAAGCATTTGATACCGGTGCGTGCCATCTCTTCCTTAATAACCGCAACAATTTCATCCAGTCTTTTATTGGTTTCCTCAAGGGTAGCCGCTCTCGGAGCTACGTCCTGATCATGGAAACAGAAGAAAGGAATCTGTGCCTTCTCCATGAATTCAAAGGCAGCATGAACTCTTTCCTTTGCTTTTTTCATCGCATCATCGGTATTGTCCCAGTCACGGTGCATGGTAGCTCCACCAAAGGGATCGTTACCCATATAAGTTAATGTATGCCAGTAAGACATAGCAAAACGGAGCTGTTCCTTCATGGTTTTACCCAATACCACCTCATCCGGGTTGTAATACTTAAATGCTAATAGGTTTTTGCTGCCGGGTCCTTCGTATTGGATTTTACCAACATTAAAATATGACATATTCTTGTCCTCCTTTATTACATTTGATATATAATTCATACCGAAT